>NZ_JAPZLD010000017.1:0-208164 GCF_030182635.1 Amycolatopsis ponsaeliensis | reverse complement strand
CCTGCCGGGGTGGGTCTTTCGGGGGCGCCCCCCCCGCGGGGGCCCGGGGCCCCCCACCGGGGGGGGTTTGGGGTCGCCGCGGGGGGGCCCCGCGCGGGGGGCGCCCCCCCGCTTGGCCAGCGTCGACCGCGACACGCCGGTGCGGCCGGCCAGCGACCCGACCGTCCACGGCGCCGCCGGCTCGGCGTGCAGGAGGCGCAGCGCGTGGCCGACCACCGGGTCGCGCTGGGCGGTCCACCAGGCCGGGGGTTCGCCGCCCGGCCGGTCGAACCACTCGCGCAGCGTGCAGACCAGCATCCAGTCGAGCAGCCGGTCGAGCACCACCTGCTGCCCGGGCGCGTCGACGGCGACCTCGGCGGCGAGGTGGTCCAGCACGGCGTCGCCCGTGCCGCCACCGGCGACGCGCAGGACGGTGGGCAGCGCGTCCAGCAGCCGCGCGCCGATCTCGCCGCGCACCGGGTAGGCGCCGACGATCAGCGTCGTCGCGCCGTCGCCGGGGTCGTGCCAGCCACGCCGGTGCCGCGTCCCGCCTTCTTCGGGCGTCGCGCAGTGCTCGCCGCAGGAGACCGGCTCGGCCGGTGTGCCGACCTCGTCGACGAAGGAAAAAGTGCCGGGCCCGCGCACGACGACCGTGTCGTAGGCGTTCAGCGGCTCGGGCTCGCCGTGGTCCGGCACGACCCAGCCGCCGCCGTCGAGGACGGTGCACAGGGTCAGCGGCGCGCCGTCGACGAAGTGCAGCGCCCAAGGCGCGGAGAGGGCCGAGCTGCCGAACAGCGAGCCGTGCGCCCGCAGGTCACCGAACGCGTCCACGTCCCCGAGGTTAGACGATCATGCAGGCATTCCGGGGTCTTGCCCATGGGATCGTCCGAGCCGGTCGGGTTGACTCGACGGCATGACCGCGTTGACCGAACACGACCTCGAGTTCCTCCGCCGGCCCCTGCACGGGTTCCTGACCGTGGCCGGCGGCCAGCCCCGCCCGGTGTGGTTCGAGGCGGCCGCCGACCGCACGCTCCAGCTGTTCACCGAGCCGGACGCGCCCAAGGTGCGGCGCCTGCGCCGCGACGCCCGTGCCTCTCTGGTGGTCGCCGCGCCGGTGGGGGAGCGCGAACGGTGGGTTTCGGTCGCCGGCCGCGTCACGGTGGAAGAAGGCGGCGCGCACGACCTGGCGTCCCGGCTGGCCGCGCGGTACTGGGATCTCGACGATCCGGCCCGTGCCGCGGACCTCGCCGGAATCCTGGCGGTGGACCAGGTCCGGCTGGTGCTCCACCCGGAAACCGTGCGCCGCTACGCGTACTGAACGGCCCCGGGCGGATGCTCCCGCCCGGGGCTCCGGCCTCAGTCCAGCTCGGCGCGCACCTCCCGGGCCGCCGCCACCAGGTTCCGCAGCGCCGGCTCGACCTCCGCGTACCCCCGCGTCTTCAGCCCGCAGTCCGGGTTCACCCACACCCGCGAAGCCGGCACCGCACCCACCGCCGTCCGCAGCAGACCGGCCACCTCGGCCGACGACGGCACCCGCGGCGAGTGGATGTCGTACACCCCCGGCCCGACACCGCGGCCGAAGCCACCCTCGTTCAGGTCCGTGAGCACCTCCATCTTCGACCGCGCCGCCTCGATCGACGTGACGTCCGCGTCCAGCGCGTCGATCGCCGGCAGCACTTCGCCGAACTCCGAGTAGCACATGTGCGTGTGGATCTGCGTCGCGTCGGCGATGCCGGACGTCGCCAGCCGGAACGCCGACACCGCCCAGTCGAAGTACGCCTGCTGCGCGCGGGCGCGCAGCGGCAGCAGTTCCCGCAGCGCCGGCTCGTCGACCTGGACGACGCGGATGCCCGCCGCCTCCAGGTCGTGCACCTCGTCGCGGATCGCCAGCGCCACCTGCCGCGCCGTCTCGCCGAGCGGCTGGTCGTCGCGGACGAACGACCACGCCAGGATCGTCACCGGGCCGGTCAGCATGCCCTTGACCGGCTTCGCGGTCAGGCTCTGGGCGTAGCGCGCCCACTCGACTGTCATCGGCGCCGGCCGCGAGACGTCGCCGTAGAGGATCGGCGGCCGGACGCAGCGGGAGCCGTAGGACTGGACCCAGCCGTGCGCGGTCGCGGCGAACCCGGTCAGCTGCTCGGCGAAGTACTGCACCATGTCGTTGCGCTCGGGCTCGCCGTGCACGAGGACGTCGAGTCCCAGCTCCTCCTGCAGCCGGATGACGCGCTCGACCTCGGCCCGCATCGCGGCGGCGTAGCCCGCGTCGTCGAGGGTCCCGGCGCGGTGCGCGGCCCGCGCGCGCCGGACGTCCAGGGTCTGCGGGAACGATCCGATCGTCGTGGTCGGCAGCGGCGGCAGCCCGAGTTCTGCCTGCGCCGCCGCGCGTTCCGCGTACGGCGCCCGGGCGACGTCCGGAAGCGTGGCCAGCCGCTCGCGGACGCCGGAATCGGCCAGCTCGGCCGCCGAGGCCCGGTCCGCGACCGCGGCCCGCGCGGCGGTCAGGTCCGGGGACTCGCCCCGCAGAGCGCGCCCGAGCAGCACGACCTCGTCGACCTTCTGCCGCGCGAACGAAAGCCAGCTCGCGAGCCGCGGGTGCAGGTCTTCCCGGGCAACGTCGTAGGGCACGTGCAGCAGCGAGCACGACGTCGACACGCTGACGGACTTCGCGACGCCGAGCAGGGTCGCGGCCCGGCTCAGCGCGCGCTGCGGGTCGGTCCGCCAGACGTTGCGCCCGTCGACGACCCCGGCCAGCACCTCTTTGTCCCGCAACGCTGGTTCGGCCGCCACGGCGTCCACAAAGGACTCATCGGAGACCAGGTCGACGGCCAGCGCGTCGATGGGGGAGCGGGCCAGCACGCCGAGCCCGCGGCCCAAGCCGCCGAAGTACCCGGCGACCAGCAGCTTCGGCCGCGCGGTCACCTTGCCGAGCCGGTGGTACGCGCGGATCAGCGCGTTCAGCTCGGCCTCGGTGCGGTCGGCGGCGAACGCGGGCTCGTCGAGCTGCACCCACTCGACGCCCTCGTCGTGCAGCTGCGCCAGCAGGTCGGCGTAGCGGGGGAGGAGCGCGTCGAGCAGGTCCAGGGGGTCGTACCCGCCGGTGCCCTTGCTGAGCAGCAGGAACGTCACCGGCCCGACGAGCACCGGCCGCGTCTCGATGCCGAGCGCGCGGGCCTCCCGGTACTCGTCGAGGGGCTTGGTCCCGGCGAGGGTGAACTCGGTGTCCGGGCCCAGTTCCGGGACGAGGTAGTGGTAGTTGGTGTCGAACCACTTGGTCATCTCGAGCGCCGGTGCGTCCTGGACGCCTCGCGCGGCGGCGAAGTACGTGTCGAGCGGTGAAAGACCCGGGCGTGCGGGCAGCGCGCCGAACAGCTCGGCGGTGTCGAGCACGTGGTCGTAGTGCGAGAACGTGTTGGAGGGGATGGAATCCAGGCCGGCGTCCCGCAGGTCGAGCCAGGTCCGCTGACGCAGTTCCCGCCCGACGGCCAGCAACGCGGCCTCGTCGATCTTGCCCGCCCAGTAGCGCTCCAGGGCGCGCTTGAGCTCCCGGTCCGGGCCGATCCGGGGGCAGCCCAGCACAGTGGTGCCGATGGTCACAAGCTCTCTCCTCGCGAGCTGGTCCGAAGAGTCCGGACGCGCGCGAAGGCGAGCGTTTCGGTCGTGCCCATCCCGCGAGGCCCGGACTCGCGCACGCCGTCGGCGCGCGCACCACGGGCAGGTCTTCGGACTCGTGGGCGCCGTGCCTTCGCCTACCGGCCGTCGCTTCCCAGGCTCGCGCCCAGTGCTTCGTTGACGGCTTTCGTTCCCACTCACCGCTGCGGGGCAGTCCCGGATTCGCACCGGGTTCCCTGTTGCCTCCCCGGGGCGAACCCCGGGGAACCAGTGGCGGGTCCGAGTCTAGGTCACTTGTCCAGCGTGACGGCGAAGTAATCGGTGAGCTTGCCGACAGCGAGGTCGATGTACTCGCGCTTGTCGTAGAGGTCGACGTGGCTCGCGCCCTTGATCCAGTGGATCTCCGCGGGGCCGGTGGCGCGCCGGTGGGCTTCCAGCCCCATCCAGGCGGTGACGGCGCGCTCGCCGAGGATCTGCAGGATCGGGCGCGGGCCGATCAGCGGCACGGCGTGGAAGACGTCGCTGGAAGCCATCTTGTCGACGCTGTCCCAGGTGAGGAACTTCGCCGAGCGTTCGTGGTAGCCGCGGGCGCCGCAGTAGTACTCCCAGCCCTCGATGCCGTGTTCGCCGCCGAGCGCGCCGGCCTGTTCGGCGGTCTCCGGGAACATGGTGAGCACGCCGGGGTCCTCGCCCCGGGCGGCGGCCGTGCGTGCCTGCGCGGCGGCGTCGAGCAGGCCCTGGAAGACGGCCGGGTCCTGGGTGCCGTCGGCGCCGTGGCGGAACTGGCGGGCGGGCTCGGCGGTGCACACGGTCGCGACGGCCTTGACCCGGTGATCACCGCCGGCGGCGGCCAGCGAGTAACCGCCGGAGGCGCAGATGCCGAGCAGCCCGATCCGGCCGGAGTCGACCTCGGGCCGGGTGGTGAGGAACGAGACGGCGGCCTTGAAGTCTTCGATCCGCTGGGCGGGATCTTCCAGGCCGCGCGGCAGGCCGCCGGACTCGCCCTGGTGGGCGGCGTCGAAGGCGAGGGTGACGAAGCCCCGCTCGGCCATCAGGCGTGCGTAGGTCCCCGAGGTCTGCTCCTTGACGCCGGTGCCGGGGTGGCCGACGACGAGGGCAGCGCCGTTGGCGTCGTCGGGAATGTAGAGGTGGGCGGCGATGTCGATGCCGGCGCTGGTGAAGGTGACGCTGGTCCTGGCCATGAGAACTCTCCCTCGTCGGTGGTGTCTCCACCTTCGACCCGGGACCTTGCGGCGGAAAAGACGAGAGTTCCTGCCTGGGAAGGATCCTGCCCCCGCACGCGGGCGCCCGTACGCCATGAAGGGCACCCTCATGGCTCTTATGTCCATGAGGGTGCCCTTCATGACCAACCCTGGTCGGCGAGGGATCAGTCCCAGTCGAGGGCGCCGCCCGACTGGTACTCGATGACGCGGGTCTCGAAGAAGTTCTTCTCCTTCTTCAGGTCCATCGCCTCGGACATCCACGGGAACGGGTTCTCGGTCTCGCCGAAGATCGGCTGGAGGCCGATCTGCTGCGCGCGCCGGTCGGTGATGAAGTGCATGTACTGCTCGCACAGCTGCGCCGACAGGCCGAGCATGCCGCGGGGCATCGTGTCGCGCGCGTACTTGACCTCGAGCTCGCACGCGTCCTTCAGCATCCCGCGGACCTCTTCCTGGAACTCGGGCGTCCACAGGTGCGGGTTCTCGATCTTGATCTGGTTGATGCAGTCGATGCCGAAGTTCAGGTGGATCGACTCGTCGCGCAGGATGTACTGGTACTGCTCGGCGATGCCGACCATCTTGTTCCGGCGGCCCAGCGACAGGATCTGCGCGAAGCCGGTGTAGAACCACATGCCCTCGAAGATCACGTAGAACGCGACGAGGTCACGCAGGAACGCCGTGTCGGCCTCCGGTGTCCCGGTCTTGAAGTCCGGGTCCTCCAGGTGCTGCGTGTACTTCAGCGCCCACGCGTCCTTGTCCGAAATGGACGGGACCTCGCGGTACATGTTGAACAGCTCGCCCTCGACCAGGCCGAGGCTCTCGCAGATGTACTGGAAGGTGTGCGTGTGCACGGCTTCCTCGAACGCCTGGCGCAGCAGGTACTGGCGGCACTCGGGGTTGGTGATCTGCCGGTACACCGCGAGCACGATGTTGTTGGCCACCAGGGACTCCGCGGTCGCGAAGAAGCCCAGGTTGCGCTTGAGCATCTGCCGCTCGTCCTCGGTGAGGCCGTCCTTCGACTTCCACAGCGCGATGTCGGCCTGCATGGCGACCTCGGTCGGCATCCAGTGGTTGTTGCAGCCGGCCAGGTACTTTTCCCAGGCCCACGTGTACTTCATCGGCAGCAGCTGGTTGACGTCGGCGCGCGCGTTGATCATGCGCTTGTCGTCGACGTTGATCCGGGCGGCGCCGACCTCGATCTCCCCGAGGCCGGTCGCGTCCGTGGTCTCCACGTTGGTCATGTTCCAGGGTTCCTTACTGGCAGGATTCGCAGTCGGGGTCGTCGATGCGGCAGGCGGCGCCCTCGGTGGCGACGAAGTCCACGTCGGTCTTCGGCATCTCCTTCGGCTCCGGCGCGGTCACCGGCACGGCCGGGACCGAAGCCGACGGCGCCGGGGCGGCCGCGGGCGCCGCCGGGGCCGGGGTGGCCGAGACGGCGTTCAGCTTGCCGTCGGTGCCGCGCAGGGTGCTCTTCTCCACGTGCGTCGCGGACTGCGCCCGCAGGTAGTACGTGGTCTTGAGGCCCTTGTGCCACGCGTAGCGGTACAGCTCGTCGAGCTTGCGGCCGCTCGGCGCCGCGATGTAGAGGTTCAGCGACTGCGCCTGGTCGATCCACTTCTGGCGCACCGAACCGGCGTCGACGATCCACTTCGACTCGATCTCGAACGCCGTCGCGTACAGCGCCTTCAGGTCGTCCGGCACGCGGTCGATCCGGCCGAGGCTGCCGTCGAAGTACTTGAGGTCGCTGACCATGACCTCGTCCCACAGGCCGCGGGCCTTGAGGCTCTTGACCAGGTGCGGGTTGACCACGGTGAAGTCGCCGGACATGTTCGACTTGACGAACAGGTTCTGGAACAGCGGCTCGATCGACTGCCCGACGCCGGAGATGTTGGAGATCGTCGCGGTCGGCGCGATCGCCATCACGTTGGAGTTGCGCATGCCGACGGTCTTGACGCGCTCGCGCAGCGGCGCCCAGTCCAAAGTGGACGACAGGTCGACGTCGAGGCCGTCACCGCGGCGCGCGTCGATGAGCAGCTGCATCGAGTCGATCGGCAGGATGCCCTTGCTCCACAGCGATCCCTCGAACGACTGGTACTGCCCGCGCTCCTCGGCGAGGTCGGTCGACGCCGAGATCGCGTAGTAGGAGAGGTGCTCCATGGAGACGTCGGCGAACTTGACGGCCTCGTCGGAGGCGAACGGGACGCCGATCTCGAACAGCGCGTCCTGGAAGCCCATGATGCCCAGGCCGACCGGGCGGTGGCGCAGGTTGGAGCGGCGCGCCTCCGGGATCGTGTAGAAGTTGATGTCGATCACGTTGTCCAGCATGCGGACGGCCGTGCGCACGGTCTTCTCGAGGCGCTTCGTGTCCAGGCCCTCGGGCGTGACGTGCTTGAGCAGGTTCACCGAGCCGAGGTTGCAGACCGCGACCTCGTCGGTGGTGGTGTTCAGCGTGATCTCGGTGCACAGGTTGGACGAGTGCACGACGCCGACGTGCTGCTGCGGCGAGCGCAGGTTGCACGGGTCCTTGAACGTGATCCACGGGTGGCCGGTCTCGAACAGCATGGTCAGCATGCGGCGCCACAGCTCCACCGCGCGGATCCGGCGGAACACCTTGATCTCGCCGCGGTCGGCCATCGCCTCGTACTCGCGGTAGCGGGCGGAGAACTCGTTGCCGTAGAGGTCGTGCAGGTCCGGGGTCTCGTTCGGCGAGAACAGCGTCCACTCGGCGTTGGCCTCGACGCGGCGGAGGAACTCGTCCGGCACCCAGTTCGCGGTGTTCATGTCGTGGGTGCGCCGGCGGTCGTCACCGGTGTTCTTGCGCAGGTCGAGGAACTCCTCGATGTCCACGTGCCAGGTCTCGAGGTACGCGCAGGCCGCGCCCTTGCGCTTGCCGCCCTGGTTGACCGCGACGGCGGTGTCGTTGGCGATCTTGAGGAACGGCACGACGCCCTGCGACTGGCCGTTGGTGCCCTTGATGTGGGCGCCGAGGCCGCGGACCGGGGTCCAGTCGTTGCCGAGGCCGCCCGAGTACTTGGCCAGCAGCGCGTTGTTCTTGTAGGCCTGGAAGATCGAGTCCAGGTCGTCGTCCACCGTGGTCAGGAAGCAGGACGACAGCTGCGCGCGGGTGGTGCCCGAGTTGAACAGCGTCGGGGTCGAGGCCATGAAGTGGAACGTCGAGAGCAGCTCGTAGAACTCGATGGCGCGCGCTTCGCGGTCGTCCTCGCGGATCGCCAGGCCCATCGCGACGCGCATGAAGAACGCCTGCGGCAGCTCGAAGCGGGTGCCGTCGTGGTGCTGGAAGTACCGGTCGTAGAGCGTCTGCAGGCCGAGGAAGCCGAAGTCGAGGTCACGCTTGGCGTTGATGGCCGCGGTGATCTTGTCCAGGTCGAAGGACAGCAGCTCGCCGTCGACCAGCTCCAGCTCGACCGCACGGCGCAGGTAGGCGCGGAAGTACGCGGGGTACTCGGTCGCCATCTCGTCCTGGCTGGCCAGGCGCGGCTTCTTCGCGAGGTAGCTCAGGGCCTCGCCGCGCAGCTTGTCCAGCAGCAGGCGGGCGGAGACGTAGGAGTAGTTCGGCTCCTGCTCGACCAGCACGCGGGCGGCCAGGACCTGGGCCAGGGCCAGCTCGTCGGCGCTGATGCCGTCGTAGAGGTTGCGCTTGGCCTCGGCCAGCACCGGCTCGGCGCTGACGTCTTCGAGCCCGGCGACGGCCTCGCCCACGACGTGGGAAACGCGGGCCCAGTCGAGCGGGCGCAGGACGCCGTCGGTGCCCTTGACGTTGAGCGCGACCTCGGTGGCGGCCGGCTTGACGGCCTCGCGGGCCTTGCTGCGCTCGTCGCGGTAGAGGACGTACGCGCGGGCGACCTTGTGGTGCTCACCGCGCATGAGAGCGAGCTCGACGATGTCCTGGATCTGCTCGATGTGCAGGGCGGTCTCGGGACCGGCGTGGCGCAGCAGGGTGGTCTCGACCTGCTGGGTCAGCTCCGCGACGACGTGGTGCACGCGGGAGGACGCGGCGGCGTCGCCACCCTCGACCGCGAGGAACGCCTTGGTCAGCGCGACCGAGATCTTCCCGGCGTCGAACGGCGACACGCTGCCGTCCCGCCGGATGACCCGGATCGCGGTGGGTGTGTCGGCAGCGGACGGCCGCTGACCGGTTTCGACTGACATGCGTGTCTCCACTGGGCTCTCGAAAAAATGGGCGCGTTGGATCGCCGCACGGCCTCGCGAGGCCGTGCGCTGCAGGTTCTTCAAAGCTGCCCGGCAGTACTCTGCAGCGGTCTCCCCGTCGCTGGGCGTTGCCGGTCACCAGAGACTACATGTAGGGGTCGATGTGCGCGCGGGACCCCAGATGGCGTGTCGCGAGCTCACCCTGCCGGGTTACGTGATCACCCAGAGGCGCAGTTCAGGAGGCGGGTCGAGGGCCTCGCGAGTAGGTTCCGAGGTCGCCGCGAGGAGGGTGGACCACGGGGGCCCGGTGGTCCGGTCGGGAACCCGGGCGCGGCGATGTCTTGAATGAGTCATTCAGGACGTCCGAAGACCTGAATGACTCATTCAAGACGTTTGGTCAGGTGCTCAGGCGCCGAAGCGAAGCTCGGAGGCGGGCAGCTCCAGGCTCGTCACCGGGCGTCGGCCGTCCAGGTAGGACAGGGGGCCGCGGGGGTTGAAGCTCCAGTCCGCCGACGCCGGGCGTGGGCTGATCTTCGCCCCGACGGGAGTGCGCAGGAGGCCGTCGCGTTCCTGGACCACCTCGAACGACGTCGGGAGGCGAACCGGCAGCCCCGCCCGGCGCCGGAAGGCCGCCGTCGCGATCCAGTCCTCTGTCGTGGCCGCGGTCGCCGTGAAGGTGCGGCCGCTCGTGAAGTCCAGCGTTGCCAGGTCCTTCGGGATCGCCCACAGCTCGCGGCCGCCCGCCAGGGACGCCTCGCTGTCGACCCAGATCTCGGTGATCGAGCACGACACCCGGCGGCCCTTGACCGCCACCGCCGCCAGTAGTTCGTGGTAGGCGAGCTGCCCGGGCGGGGTGTAGTCGATCCAGGCCGTGAACACCGACGCGTGCCCGGCGATCACCAGCGGTTCGGCGGCCACCGTGGGCAGGTCCGCGGCCGGCACGCGCCAGATCGACACCCGCGCGTCGGCGGTCAGGTTCCAGGGCTGCGGCGGGTAGAGGCTCATTCGTCCAACCAGGGGAGATACGGGGGCAGGTCCTTCTCGACGCGCATGCTCCACGACGGTGGCCGTTTCTGGAGGAACGACATGACCCCTTCGACAGCGTCCGGGTTCGCGCCGAGCCCGCCGATCAGCCGGGAGTCGAGTTCGTGCACCGGGAACGGCGAATCGGCGCTCGCCATCCGGTAGAGCAGCTGCCGGGTCACCGCGACCGACACCGGGGCCGTGTTCGCGATGATCTCGCCGGCCAGCCGGTACGCCTCGTCCAGCACGGTCCCGGCCGGGAACACCTTGTGCACCAGGCCCTTTTCGAGGGCTTCCGCCGCGGGGAAGACGCGGCCGCTGATCATCCAATCGAGTGCGGTGCCCATCCCGACGAGCCGGGGGAGGAACCACGCCGACGCGCCTTCGGGGTAGATGCCGCGCCGCGTGAACACGAAGCCGAACCGGGAGTCCTCCGAGGCGAGGCGGTAGTCGCAGGGGAGCGTGATCGTGCTTCCCGCGCCGACGGCCGCGCCGCGCAGGGCCGCGATCACCGGCTTGTTCATCGTGAAGATCCGCTTCGAGCACCGGCCGGCGGGTTCCTGCCACGCCGCGTCCGGGCCCGTCGCCGGGTCGAAGTCGAAGCCGCCCTGCGACAGGTCGGCGCCGACGCAGAAGTCCTTGCCCGCCCCGGTCAGCACGACGACGCGGACGTCCTCGTCGCGGTCCGCGCGGTCCATCGCGGCGCCGAGCTCGTCGGCCATCCGGATCGTGTAGCCGTTGCGCGCCGCGGGGCGGTTCAGCGTCACCGTGGCGATCCGGTCCGCGACGGCGTAGGTGATCTCGGCGTAGTCGGCCATGCTTAGGAAAGTATTGCAGTCCGCCACTACTGGCAAGATGTCAATAGTGTGTCCGCAGCGTCCGGTGCGAAACAATCAGGCGTGCTTGATTTTTCCGGCGGCCGGTGCGACGCTGGGCGGCAGGACGCAAGGAGGCGGCGGATGGCGGATCTCGGCGTGATCCTCGGGGATCTCGACGCGGAGACACGGACGATCGACGACGTGGTGGCGGACCTGCCCGCGTCCGACTGGGCGCGCGCGACGCCTGCCGAGGGGTGGACGATCGCGCACACCATCGCCCACCTGGCCTGGACCGACCGCAAGGCCTTCATCGCGGCGGCCCACCCGGAGGACTGGCAGGCCGAGGTCGAGGAGCTCCTCAAGGTGGGGGAGACCTACGTCGACGACGGCGCCGCGGCCGGGGCGGAGCGGCCGCCGCTCGAGATCCTCGAAGACTGGCGCGCCGGCCGGGCCGCGCTAGCCGGGGCCCTCGCCGCGGTGCCGGACGGGCAGAAGCTGCCCTGGTACGGCCCGCCGATGAGCGCGGCCTCCATGGTCACCGCCCGCCTGATGGAGACCTGGGCGCACGGCCAGGACATCTTCGACGCGCTCGGCCTGGCCCGCGAGCCGACCGCGCGGCTGTGGCACATCGCCCGCTTCGGCACCCGCACCCGCGACTTCGCCTACCTGCTCAACTCGCTGGCGCCGCCGGCGGAGGAGTTCCGCGTCGAGCTGGCCGCGCCCGACGGCTCCACCTGGGCGTTCGGCCCCGAAGACGCCGAACAGAAGCTCACCGGCAGCGCGGTGGACTTCTGCCTGGTCGTCACCCAGCGGCGGCACCCGGCCGACACGGACCTGGTCGCGCACGGCGCCGACGTCGAGGAGTGGCTGACCATCGCGCAGGCCTTCGCCGGTCCTCCCGGGGAAGGCCGGAAGCCGGGGCAGTTCGCATGACCTACCGCATCGGCAACGCTTCGGGCTTCTACGGCGACCGCTTCTCGGCCGTCCGCGAGATGCTCACCGGCGGCCCGCTCGACGTCCTGACCGGCGACTACCTGGCCGAGCTGACCATGCTCATCCTCGGCCGCGACCGGATGAAGGACGCGAACCGCGGCTACGCCAAGACGTTCCTGCGCCAGATGGAAGAAAACCTCGGGCTGGCGGGGGAAAAGGGCGTCAAGATCGTCGCCAACGCGGGCGGGCTCAACCCCGCCGGCCTGGCCGACGCCCTGCGCGAACTGGCGGCGAAGCTCGGGCTCGACGTCAAGATCGCGCACGTCGAAGGCGACGACCTGGTCGCCCGCGCCGACGAACTGAGTCTCGGGAAACCGTTGACCGCCAACGCCTACCTCGGTGCCTGGGGCATCGTGGAGTGCCTCAACGCGGGTGCGGACGTCGTCGTCACCGGGCGGGTCACCGACGCCTCGGTGATCGTCGGCCCGGCGGCCGCGCACTACGGCTGGGCCCGCGACGACTTCGACGCCCTCGCTGGCGCGGTCGCCGCCGGGCACGTCATCGAGTGCGGCGCCCAGGCCACCGGCGGGAACTACGCCTTCTTCACCGAGCACTCCCTGGGCGTGCCCGGCTTCCCGATCGCCGAGATCGAGGCCGACGGCTCCAGCGTCATCACCAAGCACCCGGGCACCGGGGGAGTGGTGAACACCGGCACGGTCAAAGCGCAGCTGCTGTACGAGATCACCGGCGCGCGCTACGCCGGGCCGGACGTCACGACCCGGTTCGACACGCTCTCGCTGACCGAAGACGGCCCCGGCCGCGTCCGCATCTCCGGCGTCCGCGGGGAAGCTCCGCCGCCGACCCTGAAGGTCGCGCTCAACACCCTCGGCGGGTTCCGCAACGAGACGACGTTCGTCCTCACCGGACTCGACATCGAGGCGAAAGCCGCGCTGGTGCGCGAACAACTCGAAGCAGCGCTGAAGGATCGCCCGCCCGCCGACGTCAAGTGGACACTGGCCCGCACCGACCACGCGGACGCCGAAACCGAGCAGACCGCGAGCGCCCTGCTGCACGTCGCCGTCAAGGACGCCGACCCCAAGGTCGCCGGGCGCGCGTTCACCGGGGCCGCCGTCGAGCTGGCGCTGGCCAGCTACCCCGGGTTCCACGTCACCGCGCCACCGTCCGACGCCTCGCCTTACGGCGTCTACACCGCGGCCTATGTGGACGCCGGGCAGGTCCCGCACGTCGCCGTGCTGCCGGACGGGATGCGTGTCGACATAGCGCCTTCAGTGTCCACTCTGGACTTGTCCGAAGTGGACGAGCCCGCGCTGCCCGAGCCCGTCGACCACGGGCCCGTGCGCCGGGTGCCCTTAGGCACGATCGCCGGCGCCCGCAGCGGCGACAAGGGCGGCAACGCCAACCTCGGCGTCTGGGTGCGTTCGGAAGAGGCCTGGCGGTGGCTGGTGCACCGGCTGACCGTCGCCGAGTTCAAGCTGCTGCTGCCCGAGACCGCCGGCCTGCCGGTGACGCGTTACCTGCTGCCGAACCTGTGGGCGATGAACTTCGTCGTCGAGGGGATCCTCGGCGAGGGCGTCGCGTCGCAGGCGCGGTTCGACCCGCAGGCCAAGGCCTTCGGCGAGTGGCTGCGGTCCCGTGAGATCGACATCCCCGAGGTGCTCCTGTGACCGATCCGTTCCGGACGCCCGAGCGGGCCGAGCTGCGCAAGACCGTGCGCCGGTTCGTCGAGCAGGAGGTCTTGCCGCACCTCGACGACTGGGAACGCGCCGGCGAGCTGCCGCGCGACCTGCACCGCAAGGCCGGGGACCTCGGCCTGCTCGGGGTCGCGTTCCCCGAGGAGATCGGCGGGGGTGACGGCAACTACCTCGACGCGCTCGTCGTCGCCGAGGAAATGCACTACGCCGGCGGCTCCGGCGGGCTGTTCGCGTCGCTGTTCACCTGCGGCATCGCCGTCCCGCACATCGCCGAGGCGAACGACCCGGTCCAGATCGAACGCTGGGTGCGCCCGACCCTCGCCGGGGACAAGATCGGTTCGCTCGCCGTCACCGAGCCCGACGGTGGCTCCGACGTCGCCGGGATCCGGACCACGGCCGTGCGCGAGGGCGACGAGTACGTCATCAACGGCGCCAAGACCTACATCACCTCCGGCTGCCGCGCGGACTTCGTCACGACCGTCGTGCGCACCGGCGGCGACGGCGCGCACGGGCTTTCGCTGATCGTCGTCGAACGCGGGACGCCCGGGTTCACCGTGTCGCGCAAGCTCGAGAAGATGGGCTGGCTCTGCTCCGACACCGCCGAACTGTCCTACGTGGACGTCCGGGTGCCGGTGGAGAACCTGGTGGGTGCCGAGAACAGCGGCTTCGCGCAGGTGGCCACCCAGTTCGTCACCGAACGGCTTTCGCTGGCCGTGCAGGCGTACTCCCACGCCCAGCGCGCGCTCGACCTGACGCTGGACTGGTGCCGGCTGCGCGAGACGTTCGGCCGCCCGCTCATCTCGCGGCAGGTCGTGCAGCACAAGCTGACCGAGATGGCGCGCAAGACCGACGTCGCGCGCACCTACGCCCGGCAGGCCGCGATCCGGCACGTCTCGGGCGAGGAGGTCATCGCCGAGGCCTGCTTCGCCAAGAACACCGCCGTCGAGGCCGCCGAGTGGGTGGTGAACGAGGCCGTCCAGCTGCACGGCGGGCTCGGCTACATGCGCGAGGCCGAAGTGGAGCGCCACTACCGCGACGTCCGGATCCTCGGCATCGGCGGCGGCACCAACGAGATCCTCACCGGCTTGGCCGCGAAGCGATTGGGATACACTTCATGACCGCTCTGAGGTCCACAGTGGACACGCGGGCCGCCGAGTTCGGCGCCAACCGCGAGGCGATGCTGGAGAAGCTCGCCGAGATCGACACCGAGCAGGCCAAGGCCGTGGCCGGTGGCGGCGAGAAGTACGTCGAGCGCCACCGCAAGCGCGGCAAGCTCTTGGCCCGCGAACGGATCGAGCTGCTGCTCGACGAGGACTCGCCGTTCCTGGAGCTTTCGCCGCTGGCCGCGTGGGGCACCGACTACCGCGTCGGCGCGAGCCTGGTGACCGGCATCGGGGTCGTCGAAGGCGTCGAGTGCCTGATCTCGGCGAGCGACCCGACGGTCAAGGGCGGCGCCAGCAACCCGTGGACCACCAAGAAGAGCTTCCGGGCGGCGGACATCGCCGCGCAGAACCGGCTGCCGTCGATCAACCTCGTCGAGTCGGGCGGCGCGGACCTGCCGACGCAGAAGGAGATCTTCATCCCCGGCGGCCGGATCTTCCGGGACATCACGCGCGCGTCGGCCGCGGGCTGTCCGACGGTCGCGCTGGTCTTCGGCAACTCCACCGCCGGTGGCGCGTACCTGCCGGGCATGTCGGACTACGTCGTGATGGTCAAGGAACGCGCCAAGGTGTTCCTCGGCGGGCCGCCGCTGGTCAAGATGGCCACCGGCGAGGAGTCCGACGACGAGTCGCTCGGCGGCGCCGAGATGCACGCGCGGACGTCGGGTCTGGCGGACTACCTGGCCGTCGACGAGCAGGACGCGATCCGCTTGGGCCGCAACATCATCAAGCGGCTCAACTGGACGAAGCAGGGGCCGACGCCGAAGCCGGACTACGCCGAGCCGCTGTACGACACCGAGGACCTGCTCGGCATCGTGCCGACCGACCTCAAGGTGCCGTTCGACCCGCGCGAGGTCATCGCCCGCGTCGTCGACGGCTCCGACTTCGACGAGTTCAAGCCGCTGTACGGCTCTTCGCTCGTGACGGGCTGGGCGAGCATCCACGGCTACCCGGTCGGCGTGCTGGCCAACGCCCAGGGCGTGCTGTTCGGCGAGGAGTCGCAGAAGGCCGCGCAGTTCATCCAGCTGGCCAACCAGATCCACACGCCGCTGGTGTTCCTGCACAACACGACCGGTTACATGGTCGGCAAGGAGTACGAGCAGAGCGGCATCATCAAGCACGGCGCGATGATGATCAACGCCGTGTCGAACTCGAAGGTGCCGCACCTGTCCGTCCTGATGGGAGCGTCCTACGGCGCCGGGCACTACGGCATGTGCGGCCGTGCCTACGATCCCCGGTTCCTGTTCGCCTGGCCGAGCGCGAAGTCCGCGGTGATGGGCCCGGCGCAGCTGGCCGGCGTGCTGTCCATCGTGGCCCGTGCTGCCGCCGAGAGCCGTGGCCAGGAGTACAACGAGGAGCACGACAAGGCCATGCGCGCCATGGTGGAAGGCCAGATCGAGGCCGAGTCGATGCCGATGTTCCTCTCCGGCATGCTCTACGACGATGGCATCATCGACCCGCGCGACACCCGCACCGTGCTGGGGCTGAGCCTGTCCGCGATCCACAATGGACCAGTGAAGGGCGCCGAGGGCTTCGGCGTCTTCCGGATGTGAGTGAGCGATGATCCAGAACCTGCTGGTCGCCAACCGCGGCGAGATCGCCCGCCGCGTGTTCCGCAGCTGCCGTGACGCCGGGATCGGCACGGTGGCGGTGTTCTCCGACGCCGATGCCTCCGCGCCGCACACCTTGGAGGCCGACGCAGCTGTCCGGCTTCCCGGTAACGCACCGTCCGAGACGTACCTGCGTGCCGAACTGCTGGTGAAGGCCGCGGCCGACACCGGCGCCGACGCCGTCCACCCCGGCTACGGCTTCCTGTCCGAGAACGCCGCGTTCGCCCGCGCCGTGCTCGACGCCGGGCTGACCTGGGTCGGGCCGCCGCCGGAGGCCATCGAGACCATGGGCTCCAAAGTGGAGTCCAAACGGCTGATGGCCGCCGCCGGTGTGCCGGTGCTGTCCGAACTGGACCCGGATCAGGTCACCCAGGACGATCTTCCGCTCCTGGTCAAAGCTTCCGCGGGCGGTGGTGGACGCGGAATGCGCGTGGTCCGGTCGCTGGGCGAGCTGGCCGAGGCGGTTGAAGGTGCCAGCGCGGAGGCCGGGTCGGCGTTCGGCGACCCGACCGTGTTCTGCGAGCGGTACCTGGAGACCGGGCGCCACATCGAGGTCCAGGTCCTGGCCGACCGGCACGGCACGGTGTGGGCGGTGGGGGAGCGGGAGTGCTCCATCCAGCGCCGGCACCAGAAGGTCGTCGAGGAGGCACCCTCGCCGTTTGTCGATGAAGCGATGCGCGAGGAGCTGTTCGACGCCGCGCGCAAGGCCGCCAAGGCGATCGACTACGTCGGCGCGGGCACGGTCGAGTTCCTCGCCGGGCCCGACGGCCGGTTCTACTTCCTCGAGATGAACACCCGGCTGCAGGTCGAGCACCCGGTCACCGAGAACGTCACGGGGCTGGATCTGGTCGCGTTGCAACTGCGCGTCGCCGAGGGGGAGCGGCTGCCCGCCGACCCGCCGCCGACCGTCGGCCACTCCATCGAGGTCCGGCTCTACGCCGAAGACCCGGCGGCGGGCTGGCAGCCGCAGAGCGGCACGCTGCACACGTTCGAAGTACCCGACGTCGACCGTGCGTTCACCCAAGGCGCCGGGCTGCGGCTCGACTCCGGGTTCGAGAGCGGGTCCGTGGTGGGCGTCCACTACGACCCGATGCTCGCCAAGGTGATCACCTGGGCCCCGACCCGCGCAGAGGCCGCCCGCCGGCTCGCCAAGGCTTTGGCGGCGTCGAAGATCCACGGCGTCGTCACCAACCGCGACCTCCTGGTGAACATCCTGCGGCACGAGGCGTTCCTGGCCGGGGAGACGGACACCGCGTTCTTCGACCGGCACGGCCTGGACACCCTGGCCGCGCCGCTGGCCACTGTGGACACCGAGCGCGTCTCGGCCCTGGCCGCGGCACTCGCGGACGCGGCGGGCAACCGCGTGTCGGCGACCACGCAGGGCCGGCTGCCCAGCGGCTGGCGCAACGTCCGCTCGGCCGGGCAGCGCAAGCTCTTCTCCGTCGGGGACCGCGAGTACGAGGTGGTCTACTCGCTGACCCGCGACGGCCTGAAAGCCGACGGTCACGACGCCGAACTGGTCACCGCCGAGCCCGGCCGGGTCGTCCTGGACGTCGCCGGAGTGCGGCGCACCTTCGACGTCGCCCGCCACGACGGAGTGTCCTACGTGGACTCCGCACTCGGCTCGGTGGCGCTGGCCGCGGCACCGCGGTTCGCCGACCCGGACGCGGCGCTCGCGGCAGGCTCGCTGGTCGCGCCGATGCCGGGCACCGTCGTCCGGCTCGCCGTGCAGGCCGGGGACCCGGTCAAGGCCGGTGACCCGTTGCTGTGGCTCGAAGCGATGAAGATGGAACACCGGATCGCTGCCCCCGCCGACGGCGTGGTGACGGAACTGCCGGTGACGGTTGGACAACAGGTCGAAGTGGGCACGATCCTCGCGGTGGTGGGAGAAGCAGAATGAACGCGATGAACTTCATCGAGCCGGAAGAGCGGATCGCGCTCCGCAAGGCCGTCGCCGAGCTCGGCGCCAAGTACGGGCACGAGTACTACGCGCGCAAGGCCCGCGCGGACGAGAAGACCCACGAGCTGTGGGACGAGGCCGGCCGGCTGGGCTACCTCGGCGTCAACATCCCCGAGGAGTACGGCGGCGGGGGCGCGGGCATCGCCGACCTCGCCGCGGTGCTCGAAGAGCTGGCCGCCGCGGGTTCGCCGCTGCTGCTCATGGTCGTCTCGCCGGCCATCTGCGGCACCGTGATCTCCCGCTTCGGCACCGAAGAGCAGAAGAAGCAGTGGCTGCCGGGCATCGCCGACGGCAGCAAGCGGATGGTCTTCGCGATCACCGAGCCGGACGCCGGGTCGAACTCGCACAAGATCACCACCACCGCCAAGCGCGACGGCGACGGCTGGGTCCTCAGTGGACGCAAGGTCTACATTTCCGGGGTCGACGAGGCGGACGCGGTACTCGTCGTCGGCCGCATGGAGGACTCCAAGACCGGCAAGCTCAAGCCCGCGCTGTTCATCCTGCCGACCGGCACCGACGGCTTCGAGTACACCAAGATCCCGATGGACATCATCGCGCCGGAGAACCAGTTCTCGCTGTTCCTCGACGACGTCAAGCTCCCGGCCGAGGCTCTGGTCGGCGAGGAGGACGCGGCGATCGCGCAGCTGTTCGCCGGGCTCAACCCGGAACGCATCATGGGTGCGTCGTTCTCCCTCGGCATCGCCCGCTACGCATTGAGCAAGGCCGTCTCCTACGCCAACCAGCGCCAGGTCTGGGGCACCCCGATCGGCGCCCACCAGGGCCTCGCGCACCCGCTGGCCGAGATCAAGGTCGAGCTGGAGCTGGCCAAGCTGATGACGCAGAAGGCGGCGTCGCTCTACGACTCCGGCGACGACTTCGGCGCGGGGGAGTCGGCCAACATGGCGAAGTACGCCGCCGCCGAGGTCGCCATCCGCGCGACCGACCAGGCCGTCCAGACCCACGGCGGCAACGGCCTCGCCACCGAGTACGGCCTCGGCACGCTGGTCACGGCGGTGCGGCTCGGCCGGATCGCGCCGGTCAGCCGTGAGATGGTGCTCAACTTCGTCGGCCAGCACAGCCTCGGCCTGCCCAAGTCCTACTAGGAGGGTCGCCATGTCTACTTTGGACGGCAAGACCATCATCATGTCGGGCGGCAGCCGCGGCATCGGTGAAGCGATCGCGCTCCGGGCGGCCAAGGACGGCGCCAACGTCGCGCTGCTGGCCAAGACCGCCGAACCGCACCCGAAGCTGCCCGGCACGATCTACACCGCCGCGGAAGCGATCGAGAAGGCAGGCGGGCACGCGCTGCCGATCCTCGGCGACGTCCGTGACGACGACGGGGTCGCGGCCGCGGTGGCGAAGACCGTCGAGCAGTTCGGCGGCATCGACATCGTCGTGAACAACGCGAGCGCGATCGACCTGACGCCGACCGAGCAGGTCAGCATGAAGCGCTACGACCTCATGCAGGACATCAACGCGCGTGGCACGTTCCTGCTGTCCAAACTGGCCATCCCGCACCTGCGGCAGGGGATGAACCCGCACATCCTGACGCTGTCGCCGCCGATCAGCCTCGACGAGAAGTGGTTCACCGCCGGGCACCTCGCCTACAGCATCGCGAAGTACTCGATGAGCCTGGTGACCGTCGGCCTCGCGGCGGAACTCAAGAAGGACGGCGTCGCGGTCAACTCCCTGTGGCCGCGCACGACCATCGACACGGCGGCGATCCGCAACGTCGTCGGCGCCGAGCTGGCCGACCGCAGCCGCACGCCGGAGATCATGGCCGACGCCGCGTACGCGATCCTCACCAAGCCGAGCCGCGAGGCGACCGGCAACTTCTTCCTCGACGACGAAGTGCTGCGCGCGGAAGGCGTCACGGACTTCGCGAAGTACCGCATCGGGGGTTCGGAGGAAGACCTGCAGCTCGACTTCTGGGTCGATCCGGCTTGACCGGCGTCCGCGAACCCCAGCAGGAACGCAGCCGCACGACGCGGCGGCGGCTGATCGAGGCCGCGCTCGACAGCTTCGGCGAGCGCGGCTGGCACGGCGTCACGGTCGCCGTGATCGCCGAACGCGCGGGCGTCTCCCGGGGCGCCGCGCAGCACCACTTCCCGACGCGGGAGGACCTCGTCGCGGCGGCGGTCGACCTCCTGGGCGAGGCCCAGATCGACGAGCTGCGAGCCCAGGCCGCGGACCTCCCGAGCGGGGCGTCGCGCATCGAGCGCGTCGTCGAGATGGTGCTGAACCTCTACACCGGGCCGCTGTTCCGCGCGGCCCTGCAGCTGTGGTCGGTCGCGGCGACCGACGAGGCGCTGCGGGACGTGCTGGTACCGCTGGAAGCGCGGGTCGGGCGCGAGGCGCACCGCGTCACGGTGGAGCTTCTCGGCGTCGACGAGTCCCGGCCGGGCGTGCGGGAACTGGTCCAGGCCACCCTCGACCTCGCTCGTGGTCTGGGACTGGCGAACCTGCTCACGGACGACGCACGCCGGCGGCGGCAGATCGTGCGGGAGTGGGCGCGGACGCTGGAGCTGCGGCTCGGGTGAGCCGGTCCAGGGCCGCCTGGCTCCGCTCGTCCGCGGCCCGGTGGATCACCAGCAGCTGGTCGGGGTCCTGGACCGGCCGGAGCGTCTCGAACTGCACGGTGAGGACGCCGGCCTCGGGGTGCCGCACGACCTTGCGCCCGCGGCCGTTGACCTTGACGTCCTGTTCGGCCCACAGCCGCGCGAACTCCGCGTTTTCGGTGGTCAGTTCGGCGATGAGCCCGCTCAGCGCCCGGTCGTCCGGGTGCGCGGCCCACGCCGTGCGCAGGTGGGCGATCCCTTCCCGCACCACGCGTTCCCGGTCGAGGTAGAACTCGCGCACCCGCGGGTGCATCAGGCACAGCCACATCGCGTTGCGCCGCGCCGGCGGCAGTGTGCCGAAGTCCACCAGCAGCCTCGCCATCTCGGGGTTCCAGGCGAGGACGTCGTAGCGGTGGTTGAGGAGCATGGCCGGCAGCGGCGACAGGTCGGTGACCAGCCGGGCCAGCGGCGGCGTCGCGGTGGTGGCGAGCTCGTCGGGGGAACGTGGGCGCTGCCGGGTCAGATCGTAGAGATAGGCACGTTCGTCCGGGGCCAGCCGCAACGCCCCGGCCAGCGCTTCCACCACGTCCGCCGACGGCCGCAGTCCGCGGGCCTGCTCCAGCCGGACGACGTAGTCGACGCTGATCCCGGCCAGCTCGGCGACGTCTTCGCGGCGCAGCCCCGGCGTGCGCCGGCGCGGCGGCAGGCCGAAGTCCCGCGGGTCCAGGCGTTCCCGCCGGGTCCGCAGGAACGCGGCGAGCTCCGCGGTGGGGGTTGTCATGATCGGTGCAACCACCGAGGTGGGACTCGTGTTCCCAGGAAGTCCTTTCCCTTACCCCGGGCCGGCGGCGGCCGCAGACTCGCTGCCGGCACACCGGATCACAGGAGGACACCCCATGGCACTCACCCTCGACACCTACCGGCTGCTGGGCCGCTCCGGGCTGCGGGTTTCCCCGCTGGCGCTGGGCACGGCGACGTTCGGCACGGACTGGGGCTGGGGTGCGGAGAAGGCCGAAGCGCGCAAGCTGTTCGACACCTACGTCGAGCGCGGCGGCAACTTCATCGACACCGCCAACACCTACACGAACGGAAGTTCCGAGCGTCAGCTGGGCGAGTTCACCCGCGACAGCCGCGAGAGCCTGGTGCTGGCCACGAAGTACACGACACTGCGCCGGCCCGGCGACCCGAATTCCACGGGCTCGCACCGCAAGAGCCTCTTCGCGTCCGTGGAAGCCAGCCTGCGGCGGCTGAACACGGACTACCTCGACGTCCTCTACCTGCACGTGTGGGACTTCACGACCCCGGCCGAGGAGATCCTGCGCGGCCTGGACGACCTCGTCCGCCAGGGCAAGGTCCTGTACGTGGCGATGTCCAACGCGCCGGCTTGGGAGATCTCGCGCATGCAGGCGATCGCCGACCTGCGCGGCTGGTCACCGCTGGTCGGGCTGCAGGTCGAGTACAACCTGATCAACCGGGCCGCGGAACGCGACCTGATCCCGATGGCGCGGGCGATGGGCCTGGGGGTGACGCCGTATTCGCCGCTGGCGGGCGGGTTGCTGACCGGCAAGTACCGCGACGCTTCCCCCTCGGGTGCCCGGTCGAGCTTCAACGCCGGCCTGGGGATGGTCACCGAACGGAACCTCGCCATCGCCGACGTCGTCACGGAGGTCGCCACTGAGCTGGGCCGCACGCCCGCGCAGGTCGGATTGGCCTGGACCTTGCAGAACCCGGGCGTGACGGCCCCGATCATCGGCGCCCGGACGCCCGAGCAGCTGGAAGGGAATCTCGGCGCGCTGGAGGTCGAGTTCACCGAGGCGCAGCTGGTCCGGCTCGACGAAGCGAGTGCGATCGACCTCGGCTACCCGCACGACCTGCTCGCCGGCGACCACATCCGTGCGGTGACGCGAGGGGATTTGAAACTCGAAGCGCGCCGGTGACCGCCGGCGGCCGGACCGCTCGCCGTGCCCGCCGACCGGCTGAGCGGTCGGGTGCGGGGACGACACCGCCGGTCCGCCGTTCGGCCGCGACTCGCCGACGGCGGACAACCGGTCGGCGACACGCCGACCAATCCGGAACCGCAACCGGGTCCGAAGCGTCATAGTGGCGTAAGTAACACAATCGGCCCAATGGGCGAATGACTATTAGTAGTGGTTCTTCAGAGGAAGGCAGACCGGTGTCCGGTTCAGGAGTCGAGCTCACCCACCGCGCGATGGCGATGCTGAAGGCGGTGGCAGCAGGCCGGGCACAGATGTCGTGCAGCTGCGAGCCCGACCTCTTCATCGACGGATTCGCCTGTTGCGATCAGATGACGGCCCACGCGCTGGCCCACGGCGGCTACCTGCGCCCCACCGTCGAGGCCGCCACCGGGCGCGTTCCGGCCGAACTGACCGAAGCCGGCCGCGCCGCGCTGGAGATCACCGCCGCCGCCTGAGCACCTGCACGCGTGCTACGCAGCGTCGTGGCGTCGAACAGGTGTTCGGTATCCCGTGCGCGATCCCGACCTGGCAGGCTTGAGCCATGGCGGAACCCCCACCACCGGTGGACGACGAGGCGACGGTCTTCCTCCCCAGCGACCTGCGCGGCGCCCACTGGCCGACCCGCGACCCCGACGTCTCCCGGCGGCCCTACGACGAGTTCGCCACCCAGATCGTCGCGCGGCCGCCCGCCTCGCCGGTCTCCGCGGGTCGCGGGGAAGGCGCCGGCTCGTCGCTGGCCCGCTCGAGCGGCCGGATGGCCGTCGCCTCGACCGTCAGCCGGATCACCGGGTTCGTCGCGAAGCTGCTGCTGGCCGCCGTGGTCGGCACCCGGGTCGTCAACGACTCCTTCACCGTCGCGAACACCCTGCCCAACATCGTCTTCGAGCTGCTCTTCGGCGGCGTGCTCGCCAGCGTCGTCGTGCCGCTGCTCGTCCGCTCCCAGGACGACCCGGACGGCGGTCGCGCCTACACGCAGCGGCTGATCACGATGGGGCTGGTGCTGCTCACCGTCGGCACGGCCGTCGCGGTGGCGATCGCGCCGCTGTTCACCTCGCTCTACGTCGACAAATCGTCTCCGACCGCCAATCCGGGGCTCACGACCGCGCTCGCGTACCTGCTGCTGCCGCAGATCCTGTTCTACGGCCTCTTCGCACTGCTCTCGGCGATCCTCAACGCCCAGAACGTCTTCGGCCCGCCGGCCTGGGCGCCGGTGCTGAACAACGTCGTCGTCACCGCCACGCTCGTCGTGTTCGCCGTCGTGCCGGGGGAGCTGACGCTCGACCCGGTCCGGATGAGCGACCCGAAGCTGCTGGTCCTCGGCCTCGGCACCACGCTCGGCATCGTCGTGCAGGCGCTGGTGCTGATCCCCGCCCTGCGGCGCACCGGGTTCCGGTTCCGCTGGCGCTGGGGTTTCGACCCGCGGATCAAGGAGTTCGGCGGGCTCGCCGCGTGGATCCTCGGCTACGTCGTGGTCAGCCACGTCGGGTTCGTCGTCACGACCCGCGTGCTGACGTACGGGACCAGCGGCGGCGTCACCGCCTACAGCTACGCGTCCCTGCTCTTCCAGCTCCCGTACGGCATCCTCGGCGTCTCGCTGCTGACCGCGCTGATGCCGCGGATGAGCCGCGCCGCCGCGGACGGCGACACGGTCTCGCTCGTCGGCGACCTCTCGCTCGCCTCCCGCATCTCGACGGTCCTGTTCGTGCCGATCTCCGCCGTGCTGGCCGTGGTCGGCACACCCGTCGGCATCGCGATCTTCACCTGGGGCCGTGGCACCCTCGACGACGCCGAGCGGCTCGGCCAGACCCTGGCCGTCTCCGCGGTCGGGTTGCTGCCGTTCGCGCTGGTCATGTTGCAGCTGCGGGTGTTCTACGCGATGAAGGACGCCCGCACGCCCACGCTGATCATGCTCGTGATGACCGCCGTGAAGATCCCGCTGCTGCTGCTCTGCCGCGGCCTGCTCGACGGCGAGCACGTCGTCCTCGGCGTGATGCTCGTGAACGGCGCCGGGTTCGTCGTCGGCGCCGTCCTCGGCCAGGTCTGGCTTTGGGTCCGGCTCGGGCACCTGCGCAGCAAGCGATCGCTGCGGGTCGGGCTGATCACCCTCTCCGTCAGCGCCCTCGGCGTCGGGGCCGCGGTGCTCGCCGGCTTCGCCGTGCCCGGCTCGCTCGGCACGATCCCCGCCGCCTGGGTGAAACTTCCGGTCCAGACCTTGCTCGGGATGGCCGTCCCGTTCGGCTTGCTGGCGCTGTTGAGGCTCCCGGAGTTCACGCCGGTGACCCGGCGCGTGGGCGCTCTCCTGCGGCGACTCTCCCCTCGTTGACGACTACGGCCGGGAGCGCGATCCGGATGTCTCGAAACGGTAACGAGACCGCTGCGATCAGCGCGTTTACATTTCCCGCGCGGCTTTCTACGATCCACCCGGATCAGCGATGGGGTGGAGGTCGTGCATGACGCGCAGGGCGCGCAGGCGGCGGGACCGGGTCACGGTCGACGAACTGCTGCAGGCGGCCGGGGTGCGGCCGCGCAAACCCGGTTCGCGCTCGGCCGAGGTGGCCGCCCGGCGTGACCCCGACGACCCCGAGCCGCGCGGCGCGGCCGGCCGGATCGCGCTGGCGTCGGCGGTGATCGTGGTGCTCGGCGGGCTCGTGCTGGCCCTGGCGACGCGCAGCGATCCCGTCCCCGGGTCGACGCAGTTCCCGCAGCTGCAGCCGGCCACCGGCGTCCCGACGTCGACCGTGATCGCCGTGCCGACGCGGACGACGACCCCGTCGCCGGTGGTCATGCACGCGCGCGAGACGCCGACCCCCACGCCGACGGTGACGATCGAGCTCCCGCCGTCGCCGACCACGACGGTCACCCTCCCGACGTTCACCCCGGACTACCGGTGCTACCCCTACGGCTGCCGCCGCGACGGCACGCCGGTGCGCTGACGCCGCAGCAGCAGGTAGGTCCCGGCGGCGAGCACGAACCCGGCCGCGAACGTCAGGTCACCGGTGCCGGGGACGGCTTTCGGGATCGGCGCGGTGTAGAGCGCCTGGTTCGCGAACAGCCCGACGGAGACCACCAGCCCGACGAGGAACGCGGTGAACCCGGCGCCGTTGCGGTGACGCCGGTCGGCGAGCAGTTCGCCGAACTCCGTGCCGCGGCGCAGGTGGTGGTCGGCCAGCAGCACACCGAGCCACGGGCCGATCCAGTAGGCGATGACGAGCAGGAAGTTCTCGTACGCGTGCCCGGCGTCGGCCAGCCCCAGCCAGGCCAGCACGAACCCGACCGCGCCGAACGCGAGCGCGACGACGGCGCGGCGCCACGCCAGCGGCAGCCGGATCCCGAGCGCGAGGAAGGCGAGTGCGCCGGAGTAGACGTTGAGGACGTTCGCGGCGACGGCGCCGAGCGTGATCGCCAGCAGGGTCGCGGCGGCGAGGAAACCCGGCAGGTGCCCGGTGAAGGCTGTCGTGGGGTTGTCGTCGGCCGGGCCGGCGATCGTCGTCGAGGCGGCGCCGACGAGCATCAGGATCGTGGTGGAGACGAACAGGCCGCCGCCGGCGTAGAGGCCGATCGCGCGTCGTGACGCGGTCTTCGGCAGGTAGCGCGTGTAGTCGGCGGCGTACGGGTTCCAGCCCGCCGTGTAGCCGAACGCGGTGCCGACGGCCAGGAGGAACCCGCCCACGCTGCCGGAGTTGGTGGTGGCGCCCGACTTCCCGAAGATGACGACGCTCGCGACGGCGAACACGATGGCGAGGACGGCGAAGACGTACTTCTCGTAGGCCTGGACGAGGTTGTGCCCGAAGAACGCGATGGCGATCTGCAGCGCGACGACGAGCACGAGGCAGGCGACGGTGGGCAGCCCGGTGAGGCTGGCCAGCGCGAAGGCCCCGCTGACGCTGTTGACGGCGAACCAGCCGACGCCGGCCATCAGCGACATGAGCGCGGCGGGCACCAGGTTCCCGCGGTAGCCGAACGCGGCCCGCCCGAGCACCATCTGCGGCACGCCGTAGCGCGGGCCCCGCGCGGAAAGAATGCCGTGCGCGACGGCCCCGAGCCCGTTGCCGACGACGGCGGCGAGCGCGGCCTGGGTGAAGGAGAGCCCGAACGCGGTGACGGCGAGGACGCCGACGAAGACCGTGGCGAACTCGAGGTTGGGGGAGGCCCAGGTCCAGGCCAATTGCCGGGGTGTCCCGTGCCGGTCGGCGTCGGCGACGGGTTCGACCCCGCCGGGCTCGACCGCGACGACCTTGTCGCCGTATCCGGGTTCTTCGGGGCTCGTCATGCGAAGACGGTAAGTGACGAAGATTGCGGCGGTGTGACGGAATCCGGGTCCCGGTCACCGGCACTCGAACGTCTTGAATGAGTCATTCAGGTCTTCGGAGGTCCTGAATGACTCATTCAAGACCTCCCGGTGTCCGGAACGGCTTCCGCTGACCGGGAACCCGCGAAGACCCCCTCACCGGCCCCGATGCCGGTGAGAGGGCCTTCGACAGCCCCACTACGGGCCTGGTGTCAGCCGGCGTACCCGGCGACGATCTTCGTGAACGCGTACTTGTCCTGCGTGATGCCGCTGCACTCGCCGCCGCCGCTGCAGTCGCGGTTGGTGGCCCAGAACGTGAAGCGGGCCAGGTGGTGGCTCGTGGCGTAGCCGCGGATGGAGTTGAAGTTCGCCACCGTGACGGTCTCGCCCGCGTTGTCGGTCTTGCCGTTCATCGAGGAGAGGCCGCTGTGCCGGTAGGCGGTGTCGTCGTTCCAGCCGAACGTGGTCTTGAGCTGGTTCTTCAGCCCGTCGACCGCGGACTTCGTCATGGCGGCCATGTCCCCGCCGCTGGAGAAGTCGAACGGCATGACCGACCAGACGTCGACCGGGGCGCCGATCGCCTTGGCCTGGTTGATCAGGCGCTTGCCCCACGAGTCGGGGCCGGTCGTCGTGGTGCCGATGGTGATGACGACCTTGAGGTTCGGGTTCTTCTGCTTGGTCAGCTTGACCGCGTTGAGGATGCGGTCCTGCACCGTGTTGTTCTGGAACTCGTCGGTGTTCTCGATGTCGAGGTCGATCGCCTTGAGGCCGTAGGCGTCGATGACCTTCTGGTACGCGCCGGCCAGCGCCGACGCCGACGTGCACTTCGAGCCGAGCTTCGTGCCGGACCAGCCGCCGAAGGAGGGGATCACGTCCCCGCCCGCGTTGCGGATGTTCTGGATCATCGTCTTGTCCGAGCCGGTCAGCGAGCGGCTGCCGTCCCACTTCGGGTTGCAGGTGCCGTCGGACAGGACGAACGCGAGGGTAAACGCTTTCACGCCCGTCGCGGACATCGCCGCGGTCGGGCTGGTCTGGCCGCCCCACTGGTACAGGTACGGGGAAGCGAGCACCGGGTCCACCGCGGCCATGGCCTGCGGGGCGAGGCCGACCGCCGTCGCCATCGCGGCTCCGGCCGCGACCGCGAGGGTCACCAGACGGCGCATGGATTTCATGGGGTCCTCCAAACGAGCAGGTTGGAGCACCTCCGGTTTGAGGCGGCGGGATCATCCCGGGAGGAGCGCTGTGTGCCACCACACAGTGGACTAGACCAATGTTGTATGTCAACCCTCCGAGGGTCGGGAATATGACTTACCGTGCGCGCACGGTTCCCGAGCGTCGGCGACGTGAGATTCCCCTGAAGGCGGAGTGACAGCGCCCCGCATTCCGGCTACTTTGCCGAAATGGTGGGGGATTCGGTCGCCGCCGGCGGAGGACGCCGCCCGGGCCGGTTCCTGCCCGCCGTCGTCCTGCGGCGCTGGGCGCTGCGGCGGTGGGCACTGTGGCGGCTGCCGCGCCGCGGTCAGGTCCTCTACCTCGTCGCGATCGACGTCCTCGCCGTCGCCGCGACCGTGCTCGCGGCCCTCCGGTTCCCGCCGCTCGCGACCATGCTGGCGCCGTTCGCGCTGCTCCTGGGCGGGATGCTGGTGTCGGCCGAGCTCGCCCGCGGGGTCGAGCGCCACCGCGAGGAGACCCTCCTCGGCCCCGGCGTCGACACCCCGTGGATCTTCGCCGGGGTGCTGGTGCTCCGGCCGGGCCTCGCCGTCGCGCTGGTCGTGCTCTCCGCGCTGCACCAGTGGTTCCGGGTCCGCAGAAGACCCGTGTACCGGCAGGTGTTCGGCGCCGCCGCGACGGCGCTGGCCGGCCTTGTCGCCGGCGCGTTCCTCACCGCGACCCACGTCCGGCCGCTCGGCGAGGTCCTTGACGCCCGCACCGTCGTCCTGCTGACCGTCGCCGGCGTGGTGTTCCTGGCGGTGAACGCCGCGCTCGTGACCGCCGCGGACGGTCCCCGCAGTCCCCGTGAAGCTCTTCCGGGCCATGCCTTCGACGCCGCGATGACGGCGTCCGCCCTGCCGCTCGCCTGGGCCGCCGGAGCCGCCCCGCTGCTGGTCCCGCTGCTGGCCGGCGCCACCGTCGTGCTGCACCGCGGCGGGCTGGGCCGCGGCCGCCGCGACCACGTCACCCTCGACCCCGGCACCGGCGTGCTGACCGCGGCGTCCTGGCGCGGCGCCGCCGAAGCCGAGCTGGACCGGCTCGGCCGCCACGGCCCCGGCCAGGCCGTGCTGCTGCTCGACCTCGACCACTTCCGCCAGCTCAACGACCGCTACGGCGCCCGCATCGGCGACGCCGTCCTGCGCGCGGTGGCCGACACCCTGCGTGACGAGGTCCGGGCCGCGGATCTCGTGGGCCGTTCCGGCGGCGAGGAGTTCGCGGTGCTGCTGCCCGGCACCGGCCGTTTCGACGCGATGGCGATCGCCGAGCGGATCCGGCTGAAGGTGGCGTCGACGCTGGTGGCGCTGAAGGCCTCGGGCGACGGGCCGCAGTTCGTCGGCGTGACGGTGTCGATCGGGGTGGCGGGCTGCGCGGACGGCCTGCTCGCGGACACACTACTCGCGGCGGAGGCAGCGGTGCTGCGCGCGAAGGCTGCGGGCCGCAACCGCACGATCTGCGCCGAACCCGGGTCGTGATCTTTCCGTTAGGTCGGCCGTACAACCGGCAATACCGATGGGCGTCTTGAGAGGCAGGGAAGGCGGCGAGGGGCCGTCGGGGGAATTCAGGGGGAACAATGTATTCACTTCGTCGTGTCGCGGGCGTCGTCACCATTGTGGGGGCGGCCGCGATTCTGTCGGCGTGCACCGGTCAGCAGGTTTCTCCGCCGGCGGCCGGACCGACCACGGCGCCGACCACGACACCGGCGGCGACGACGGCCGCCGTGCCCGCGCAGGCCACCACGTCCGCGCAGGTGGCGAAGCCGACGCCGGCCAAGGCGAACCCTTGCGCCACGGCGACCAAGGCCACGCTGGAAGCCGCGCTCAAGGCGGACAAGGAGTTGTCCGGTGCGCTGATCGTGGACAGCAAGGGCCTGCAGCGCATCAAATGCGTCGCGCCGTGGGCTTTCGCGCACTTCTCCAATGAGATCGACGGTGGCAGCGTTTTGTTCACCCAGCGGAACGGGACTTGGATTCCGGTGGGCGGGGGCACGGGAGAATTGTGCGAAAAGGTCCCGGCCGCGATCGCCAAGCAGATCTGCTACTGAGTGACCGTGATCGCGTCCAGCTTCTCCCGCAGGTAGTCCGCCGCGATCACTTCCGGGTAGGTCCGCTTGCCCAGCGGCGGCGCCAGCGACGTGATCCGCGCGTCGTGGTCGGTCTCGTAGAAGAAGATCAGGGACACGAGGTCCTCGTCGGGGGCCGAGGCGGCCGGTGGCAGGACGCGGTGCCGCGTCGAACGCCACCGGTCGCCGGTCCAGCGGGCCATCAGGTCGCCGATGTTGATCGTGAACGCGTCCGGGTGGAACGGCGCGTCCGCCCACTCGCCGTCGTCGGTGTAGACCTGCAGCCCGCCGACGCCGGCCTGGCGGTCGAGCACCGTCACCGTGCCGAAGTCGGTGTGCGGGCCGATCCGGAACTGCTCCGGCTCGGGCGCGCCGACGTGGGCCATCGGCGGGTACCAGTTGATGTTGAACGTGTACGTCGGGTGCGCGGTGTGGCGCGTGAAGTGGCTCTCGGCCAGGCCGAGGGCCGCGGCGCAGATCTCCAGCAGGTGGTCCGACAGCGCCCGCATCCGGCGCATGTACTCCGTGGCCGTCTCGGCGAGTCCCGGCACTTCGTCCGGCCAGAGGTTGGGCTGGAACCAGAACCCGTCGATTTCGGCGTCGCCGACGCCGAAGTCCGCGCCCGCCGAGTACGACTCCTTGAGGTCCGGCGGGGTCTCGGTGCCCTCGGCGTAGCCGTTGGCCTCGACGCCCGGCGGCAGCCAGCCGCGGCCGCCGACGGTCACGGCGTAGCGCTGCTTGACGTCCTCGGGCAGCGCGAAGAACTCCCGCGCCAGCTCACGCGTCCGGCGGCGCAGGTCGTCCGGGACGCCGTGCCCGGTGACGAGCAGGAACCCGGACTCGCGCAGCGCGCTGTCGATCTGCGCGGCCACCTCGGCGCGGCCCTCGGACGTGCCCGCGAACCACGGCGAGAGGTCCACGAGCGGAACGGTTGACGGCATACCGGCTCCTCAGCAAAACACTGTCTGTCCAGCACTGTCCTATTCGGACTTTTCGACTCCGATGTCCTCGAACCACAGGTCGGGGCGCGCGGCGATGAACTCCGTCATCAGCGCGGTGCACGCGGGGTCGTCGAGCAGGGTGATCTCCACGCCGAGCCCGGCGAGCCAGTCGTGCCCGCCGTGGAACGTTTCGGCCTCGCCGATGATGACGCGCCCGATCCCGAACTGACGGACGAGCCCGGAGCAGTACCAGCACGGCGAAAGCGTCGTGACCATGATCGTGTCGCGGTAGTGCGGGCGGCGCCCGGCGTTGCGGAACGCCGAGGTCTCGGCGTGCATCGAGGGGTCGTCGTCCTGCACGCGGCGGTTGTGCCCGCGGCCCAGCAGCGTGCCCGTGGTGTCGAACAGCGCGGCCCCGATCGGGACGCCGCCCTCGGCCTTGCCCAGCTCGGCTTCTTCACGGGCGACGGCGAGCAGGGCGCCAGGGTCGATCGGCATGCGTCACTCTTTCCGCCCGACGCGGTCCGTGGCAAGTGTTTGACCATCCGACTGCACCATCCGGCGGATCGCGGACGGAAGCTGTCCGCGATGTCTGCCACACTGCGTCTCATGTACGGGACATCGGAACGCCTGCTCAGGCTGCTCTCCCTGCTGCAGGCGCGGCGCGACTGGCCGGGCGCCGACCTGGCGTCGCGGCTCGAGGTCGACGTCCGCACGATCCGCCGCGACGTCGAGCGGCTGCGGTCCCTCGGCTACCCGGTGCACGCGACCCCGGGCGTCGCCGGCGGCTACCGGCTCGGCGCGGGCGCGGCGCTCCCACCGCTGCTGCTGGACGACGACGAGGCGGTCGCGGTGGCGGTCGGCCTGCGCACGGCGGCGAGCGGCACGGTCAGCGGCATCGAGGAGACATCGGTGCGCGCGCTGGCGAAGCTGGAGCAGGTGCTCCCGGCCCGGCTGCGGCCCCGGGTGGGCGCGCTGAGCGCGGCGACGATGTCGCTCCCGGGCGCCGGCCCGACGGTCGACGCGGAGGTGCTGACGGTGATCGCGGCGGCCTGCCGCGACCACGAGCGCCTCCGGTTTCCCTACGGCGACCGGTCCGGCGCGGAGACGGAACGGTCGGTCGAGCCGCTGCGCCTGGTCCACACGGGGCGGCGCTGGTACCTGGTGGCGTTCGACCTGGACCGCACGGGCTGGCGCACGTTCCGCGTGGATCGCATCACGGGCGTCCCGGCCCCGAGCTTCCGGTTCACGCCGCGCGAACCCCCGGCGGAGGACCTGGCGGCGTACGTGTCGCAGCAGATTTCATCGGCGCCGTACCCGCACCAGCTGGTGCTGCGGGTGGCGGCGCCGGCATCGGAGCTGTCCCACCGGGTACCGCCGACGAGCGGCGCGGTGGAGCCGATCGACGAGCACAGCTGCCGGGTGCGCACCGGGGCGAACACCTTGGACACGGTGCCGTACTACCTGGCCCAGTGGGGGTACGACTTCGTGGTGGAGGAGGCGCCGCCGGGGTTGGTGGAACTGCTGCGGGAGGTCGCTGAGCGCTTCGCCCGCGCGGTGGGCTGAGGCTCCCGCCGCGCGGGCGCCGGCGCTGGCTACTGGCCTGGGCCGCCGCGCGGGCGCCGGCGCTGGCTACTGGCCTGGGCCGCCGCGCTGCGCTGGGGCAGCGCCGGGCTGGCAGGCTGCGCGGGGCTGGCGGGCCGGGTTGGCGAACTCAGCCCGGCGGGTCGATTCACCCGCCGGCCAGGGGCGCTCGGTCGCCGCGCGGGCATCGGCGCGTGGCTAGCCCGCCACCACCCGCGCCCGGTCGCTCTCGCCGTCGGTCAAGAAGGCCGCCAGCTGCGCCCCTTCCTCCGTCACCGCCGAGCGTTCGGGCCTGGTCAACCGCCGCACCGGCCGCACCACCACCTCGTCGGCCGCCACCGTCCAAGTCGCGGAAACCCGGCCGTCCACCAGCACCACCCGCTCGCCCGCGACCGACAACCCGCGGTGAGCGTCGTCGATGATGCGGGTCCGGTCGTCGTACCCCAGGATCGCGTTGTCGAACGCCGGCAGGAACCGCACCGGCGCCGGCGTGTCCGGGTCGGGCCGGGGCGCGTCCGGCAGGTCGAGCAGCTCACGACCGCGCTCGTCGCGGAAGGCCACCAGTTCCTCGCGTACCGCCTTCACCGCCGCCGGCAGCCCCGCCAGGCCGCACCACGCGCGCAGGTCGGCCGAGGACGCAGGGCCGAACGCCGCCAGATACCGCTTCATCAGGTCCTGCCCGACCCCATCGGCCGGATCGGGCGGGTCGATCTCCCGGCCCAGCCACGACGCGAGCGGCACGTTCCGCACCCCGCCCTTGGCCCGCCACAGCCCCCGCGGCGGCAGCTGCACCACGGGGATCAGCGCGGCGACGAGCATCTCGCCGAGCGGCCGCGGGCCGCACGAAGGCCACCGGTCGGCGACCGCCCGGGCCAGCTCGCCCATCGACCGGGGCTCGCCGTCGGCCAGGACCGCCCGGCCCGCCGCCGCGAGCTCGTCGAGGTCGACCCCCTCGAGCTCGCGGCGGTAGGTGCCGAGGACGCGCTGGCGCAGCATGGCGTCGAAGCGGGCCCGCCACGCCAGGACGTCCTCGGCGGTGAGCAGGTGGACGGTCCGGCGCATCAGGTGCGTCCGCACCACGCGCCGCCCGGCGAGCAGGTCCGACAACGCCGCCGGGTCGAAGTCGCGCAGCCGCGACCACAGCCCGGTGAACGGCTCCTGCGGTTCCTGCGCCTGCAGGCCGCCGAGGTGCGCGACGGCGTCGTGCGCCGGCAGCGCGGCGCGGTCGAGCAGCAGCTGCCGGGCGAGCGTCGCGCGGTTGAGCGACCGGGCGTCCAGCGCCGTCACGTCGACTTCTGGCCGTCGAGCGTCTCGCGGAGGAGGTCGGCGTGCCCGGCGTGCTGGGCGGTTTCACTGATGACGTGCAGCATGGCCCGCCGCGCGCTCCACGTCGTCCCCGGCCGGTTCCACGGCGCGTCCGGCAGCGGGTGCGTCGCGGAGAGGTCGATCTTCGCGATGATTTCCTCGCTGCGCTTCGCGACGTCTTCGTAGCGCGCGAGCACGCCCGCCAGCGTCTCGCCGGGCTGCATGGCGAACTCGTTCTGGTGGTCGATCGCCCATTGCGGGTACTCGCGGGCGGTCCCGGCCGCCATGTCCGCCCAGGTCACGCCGTCGGGCAGGTCGTAGCGCATGGCCGACGGACCGTCGACGGCGAAGCGTTGCCAGTTCTCTTCCATGGACGCGACGTGCTTGACGAGCCCGCCGAGGCACAGCGCGCTGACGGTCGGCCGCGCGCCGGCCTGCTCGTCGGTGAGGCCGTTCGTGGTGGTGACGAGGGCGGCTCGGGCGGTCGCCAGCTCGGCGATGAGGTCGTCGCGTTCGGTTGCTTGGGTCATAGGACCACCTTGTCAGGGGTAGCGGACAGGGTGTGTCCGCTACTTCGGGCATGATCGGGTGATGCCGAAAACTTCCGCGCGACTGCTCGCTCTGCTTTCGCTCCTGCAGGCGCGTCGCGACTGGCCGGGGGCGCTGCTGGCCGAGCGCCTGGAGGTGAGCGCGCGCACGGTCCGCCGCGATGTCGACCGCCTGCGGGAGCTCGGCTACCCGATCGCGACGGCCAAGGGCCCGGACGGCGGCTACCGCCTCGGCGCGGGCGCGGACCTGCCGCCGCTGCTGTTCGACGACGAGCAGGCGGTCGCCCTGGCGGTGGCGCTGCGGACGGTCACCGGCGGCGGCATCGAGGAGGCGGCGGCGCGGGCCCTGACGACGGTCCGGCAGGTGATGCCGTCCCGGCTGCGCCACCGCGTCGACGCGCTGCACGTCACGGCGGTTTCCCCGGCGGGGCCGCCGGTGGATCCCTCGGTGCTGGCAACGCTGAGCGCGGCGGTCCACGCGCGTGAGGTGCTGCGGTTCGGCTACGCGTCGTCGGACGTGCCGCGCCGGGCGGAGCCACACCACCTGGTGACGCGCGGCGGGCGCTGGTACCTGGTGGCGTGGGACCTCGACCGCGCGGACTGGCGCACGTTCCGCGTCGACCGGATGACGCCGCGCGTCCCGAACGGCCCCCGGTTCACACCCCGGGAGCTGCCGGGCGGAGACGTGGCGGCGTTCGTGGCGGACCGGTTTTCGGGCAAGGACGAGTGCCGCGGCGAGGTGATCCTGGACCTGCCGGCGAGTGTCGTGTCGACGTATGCCGGTGACGGCGTGGTGGAGGAGCTGGGGCCGGACCGCTGCCGGCTCGTGCTGGGGGCGTGGTCGTGGGTGGGCCTGGCGGCGTCGATCGGCCGGTTCGACGCGGATGTCGAGGTCGTCGGACCGGCGGAGCTGAGGGACGCTTTCGCGCAGCTGGCCCGCCGTTACGCCGCGGCAGCCGGGTGATCAGGAATCGGGGGTGAAACCCGCGGGCCACCAGGTGGTCTCGTCGGAGACGGCGCCTTCGAAGTCCGCCTCGTCGAGGTCGGTCTCCTTGAGATCCACGCCGCGAAGGTCGGCACCGCGGAGGTTGGCCTGGGCGAGGTTCGTTCCCCGCAGCCGGACCCGCCAGAGATGGGCGTTCTCGAGGTTCGCCAGCCGCAGGTCCGCGCTGCTCAGATCGGCCGTCGGCCAAGGCCGGTCACCGTCGTCGGTCGGACCCCACCGGCCCAGGACCGACAGTGCGGCCTGGACGTCCATGGCGCGGACGCGCAGTGGCGGCGTGCGTTCGATCGGCTGGTCCGCCGGGTGATCGGACCCGTCAGGGGGCGGCCAAGGTGACCGCACCCGCACGTACGCGGCGAGAACGTGGACGATCGCTTCCCGGTCGCGCGCCGATTCCGAGGCGACCCGGTCGAGTGCGTAGACGCCGCCCAACCGAGCGGAAACCGTCTCGCTCCCAAGGAGTTCGACCGCCTGCCCGAACCGTTCGGTGATCTGGCCCTGCCGGTCGAGTTCCCGCCGCTCGCGGCTGTCCTGGACGTTGTGCGCCAGCTGGCGCCACGTGCCGTACGCGCCCGCCAGCAGCACCGCCCCGGCGATTCCCTGCAGTAGCGATACGCGAGCGTCGTTGACGGCCTTCACGTAGTCCGATGGCGACAGGGCCGCGAGTTGCCCGGTGCTGAGTTCACCGCGAACGATCAGCACGGGGAAGATCGTGGTGCACGCGACCAAGAGGGCGACGCCCAGGGCCGTCACGAGGATGATCCGGCACCGGCGTCCTGATGCGGGTGTCTTCAAAGCGACCGCTTAGTCTGTGACCGGCGTCTCAGGCTGAGAAGCGCCGAGCATCCGCAGCACGAGCCCGCCGTACTCCTTGCCGAGCGCGGTCGGCGTCTGGCGGGCGCGCTCGGTGTACCAGCGGGCGACGTCGACGCCCAGGGAGAGCACCGCGCGGGCCGAGGTGTGGGCGTCGGACACCGTGAACACCCCGGCTTCGACGCCGTCCGCGATGACCTCGCGGACGATCCGCTCGATCCGGCGTCGCAGCTCGGCGACGACCTCGAACTCCTGCTCGGGCAGGGCCTGCAGCTCGTACTGCACGACCCGGGCGACGGTGTGGCGCCGCGCGTGCCAGGCGACGAAGTCCTCGACGATGAGCCGGATCCGTTCGACCGGATCGGACTCCTTCGCGACGACGTTCTCGACGAGGGCCAGCGTCTGCTCGTGGCCGTACCGGCTGATGGCGAAGAGCAGCGCGGCCTTGGACGGAAAATGCACGTAGAGAGCGGCGGGACTCATTCCGGCGGCACCGGCGATGTCCCGCGTGGTGGTGGCGTGATAGCCCCGCTTGGCAAAGGCTTCCACCCCGGCCAGCATCAGCCGCCGTGCGGTCTCGGGCTGCACATCCGGCCACAGTTCGGCCGACAGCGACATCGTCATCCGGTGATCCTCCCAGACCGGACGGCCTGGGGTGGCCGGCTCCGCTCGCCCCTATTGTAAGCGGGCGCTTTGTGGGTGTTCTGGGGGACAGATCCCCAAAAATGGGGATGTCAGGCCGAGCACGCTAGTGCTTCGACGGTCGTGCTCGACATCTGGGTCGGCCCCGGTGAGCCCACGTTGCGGCGGTCGGTGGCCGGTTCGTCGAACGTGACGGTGCGGACCACGGAGACGCGATAGGGGTCGTCGGTTCCTGTCGCGGTCTCGGTGCACGCACCTCGGCTGATCGATATGCTCGACCGGAACGGTCAAACGAGCAAGGTGGGGCGATGCGGGAGTCGGGTGCGGATCGGCGGCAGCGGGTGCTGGCCGTGGTCGAAGCGCGGGGCGAGGTCCGGGTCACCGAGCTCGCCGGCGAGCTGGAGGTCTCGGTGATCACCGCGCGGCGGGACGTCGAGGACCTGGCCCGGGCCGGGCGGCTCCGGCGGGGGCACGGGGTCGCGCGGTCGCTGGTTCCCCTGCGGACGGCGTCGCCGGCGCGGGAGCCGGGCGGGGGAGTCGTCGCGCTCGTGGTGCCCGAGCGGCACGCCTACCTCAACGAGGTCGTGCACGGTGCCCGCGCCGCGTTCGAGGAGGCCGGGACGCGGATCGTGCTGCACCCAGCGCCGCAGGTCGCCGGGGCGGAACAGCCGATCGTCGAGCGGGTGCTGGCCGACGAGGACGTCCGGGGGCTGCTGATCGCGCCGCGGTGGCGGACGGTCGCGGCCGAGGAAGCCGACGACCGCTGGCTGGCCGGGGTCGGCGTGCCCGTGGTGCTGGTGGAACGGCGGCCCCGGCCGGGCAGTGCGCTGCACGCGCGCGATTCGGTGTGCACGGACCACTGGTACGGCGTCCATCTCGCGGTGCAGCACCTGGTCGCGCTCGGGCACCGCCGGCTGGTGCTCGCCGCGCGCGACGACAGCCCGACGGCCCGGGCTCTGCGTGCCGCTTTCGCCGACGCCTGTGCCGCGCGCCCGGAGGTGGACGACCACGCCGTCGTGCTCAGCGCGCCGGGGGCGGGTGCCGATCCGGCCGCCGGTGCGGAGGGGCCTTCGCTGCCCGAGGTCGTGCGTTCGCGCGCGGCGACCGGGCTGCTCCTGCACGGCGACGTCGACGCGTTGATGCTGGTGCAGCAGCTGGCCGAGGCCGGGCTTTCGGTGCCGCGGGACTGCTCGGTCGTGGCCTACGACGACGTCGTCGCGGCGCTCGGCAACCCGCCGCTGACGGCGGTGGCTCCGGCGAAGGCCGAGGTGGGACGGCTCGCCGCCCGGCTGGTGATCGAGCGGCTCGGCGCCGATACCGGGCCGCCGCGCCGGGTGACGGTGCTGCCGGAGTTGAAGGTCCGGGGGTCGACCACACGCCTGAGCGTTTGACCGTGTTGGCGCTGGATATTGACCGAAATTCGTTCAGCTGATCAGACTGTGGGCATCCCCGATCGCAGGAGGCGACGATGCCCGCAAGCCGCCGGTCCGTGCTGGCCGCGAGCTTGGCCCTGCCCCTGGCGGCCGCGTGCGCACCCGCCGCGCGGAGTGGCCCCGCCCGCGTCACGTTCTGGTCGGCGCTGCGCGGGAGCCAGCAGGTGGTCGACGCGTTCAACCGCACGCAGAGCCGCATCCGCGTGGACTACCAGCAGATCCCTTCGGGTGACCAGGGCGGGTACGCGAAGCTGAGCAACGCGGCCCGCGCCGGCAACGCGCCCGACGTCGCGACGATCGAATACCCCCAGGTGCCCGGTTTCGCGATCGACGGTGTCGCCCGGGATCTCACCGATCTGGTCACCGACCGGCTGCGGGCGAAGCTGCTGCCGCAGGCTTGGCGGCTCGCGACGTTCGCCGGGCGGGTGTTCACCGTGCCGCTCGACGTCGAGCCGATGGTGCTGCACTACCGCCGGGATCTGCTCGCGGAAGTCCCGCGCACGTGGGACGAATTCGCCGGGGCCGCCCGCAAGGTCCGGGACGCTCGCCGCCGTCTCGCGCTGTTCCCGACGGACGGCGGCATGCAGTTCGCCGCGTTCGCGTGGCAGGCCGGGGCGCGCTGGTTCGACACCGCGCAAGGCGCGTGGAACGTCTCGCTCGCCGACAGCGCGACCCGCCGCGTCGCGGGGTTCTGGCAGGGCTTGCTCGACGACGACCTGGTGTTCGCCAACGCTTCGCTGAGCCGGCAGAACGACGCGCAGATCGGGCAGGGCCTGGTCTTCGCCCGGCTGAGCGGGGCTTGGGACGCGGGCGCGCAGATGAAGGCGCGGCCCGGGCAGAAGGGCCGGTGGGGGATCGCGCCGCTGCCGCAGTGGGACCCCGCGCGGCCGGCGGTCGGCACGCACGGCGGTTCGACCTTCGCGATCACGAAGGACAGCGCCGAGCCGGAAGCGGCGATGGAGTTCATCGAGTGGCAGGTGACGCACCCGGACGCGCTGCGGGCCCGCCTGTCCAGCGGCACGAGCAGTCAGTACCCGGCGGCGCCGGCGCTGGTCGAGATCGGGCGGCGCGCGTTCGACCGGGCGTACTACGGCGGCCAGGACATCTACCGCCTGTTCGATGAGCAAGCCCACGTCATCCGCGACGGCTGGACATGGGGCCCCCGGATGACGGCGACCCAGCGAGTGCTGCAGGACGGCTTCGCGAGGGCGGGTGCGGGGCAGGGGACGTTGCTGGACGCGGTCCACGACGCCCAGAAGGCCACGATGCCGGACCTGAACGCCCTCGGCCTGGCGACGACCGAGCACACCGGCTGAGGGGGGATCGCTGATGACAAAGCTGTTCCGCCGCCCGGCGCCGGGCAATCCGCGCCTGGCCGCCCGGCTCCTTCGGTCGCCCGAGCGCGGGAGCCCGTCCCTTGCCGCGGCTTTGCCGTGCTCGGGCGCCCTGCCCCATCGCTTGCACGAGCGCGGAAGCCCACCTCTTGCCGCGCCATCGTCCGCCCGAGTGCCGATCCTGAGAGGAGGTCACCGATGACCGCCACCCTGACCCGTCCCGTGAACCCGCCGGCCAAGACCGTTGCTCCGCGCTCCCGCAACCGCCACCGCGGTGCCTGCGCCGTTCTCATGGCGCCCTTCTTCGTCCTCCTCGTCGCCGTCTTCCTGGTCCCCGTCGGTACCGCCGTCTGGCTGAGCTTCTTCGGCGCCGACGAACCCGGGCTCGGCTTCGGTCCGGAACACACCGTCTTCGTCGGCCTTCGCAGCTATCTCGCCGTCCTCACCGATCCCACCTTCCTCAGTGGACTCGGCGTCATCGCCCTCTACTGCCTCCTCTACCTTCCACTCCTCGTCGTCGCCTCCCTCGGGCTGGCCCTGCTGCTCGACTCCGCCGCCGCGCGGCTCAAGTCCGTCGCCAGGCTCGGGCTCTTCCTGCCGCACGCCGTGCCCGGGATCATCGCCGCGATCATCTGGCTCTACCTCTACACCCCCGGCCTCAGCCCGGTCGTCGAAGTGCTCGGCGAAGCCGGGATCACCGTCGACTTCCTGGGGATCCACACCGTCATCCCGGCGATCGTCAACATCGCCCTGTGGAGCAACCTCGGCTACAACGTCGTCATCTTCTACGCCGCTCTGCAGGCCGTGCCGCGGGAAGTGCTCGAGGCCGCCGTCGTCGACGGGGCCGGGCCCGTCCGGACCGCGCTGCGGATCAAGACGCCGCTGATCCGCTCGTCCGTCGTGATGGTCCTGCTCTTCACGCTCATCTGGTCGCTGCAGCTGTTCACCGAGCCGATGCTGCTGTCGCAGTCGACGCCGATGATCACCGCGCGGTTCTCGCCCAGCATGTACATCTACGACGCCGCCTTCACCCGCAACAACTACGGCCTCGCCGCCGCCGCGTCCGTGATCCTCCTCGCCTGCACGATCGCGCTGTCCTACGGCGTGACGCGCTGGACCAACCGCACCCGGGAGGCGAACCGGTGAAGCTGCTCAGCCGCACCGCCGTCAACGCCGTCGTCGGGATCTCCGTGCTGTACACGGTCCTGCCCGTTCTCTGGCTCGTGCTCGCCGCGGCCAAGAACGGCGACGCGCTCTTCGGCAGTGATCTCCTGTCCTGGCGCGGATTTTCCCCGCTGGACAACCTCAAAGACCTCTTCGCGATGGACAAGGGGATCTACAGCCGCTGGTACGCCAACAGCCTCCTCTACGCCGTCGCCGGCGGGGCGGTCAGCTCGTTGATCAGCATCGCCTGCGGGTACGCCTTCGACAAGTACCACTTCCGGCACAAGGAAAAGCTCTTCGGGCTGGTGCTCGCGGCGGTGATGGTGCCGCAGACCGTGCTGGCCCTGCCGCTGTACCTGATGGCCTCGGGCACCGGGCTCGTCGACACCCCCTGGGCGGTGTTCGTTCCGGTGCTGTTCAACCCCTTCGGCGTCTACCTCGGCCGGGTGTTCAGCCAGGGGTACGTGCCCGACGAGGTTCTGGAGGCCGCGCGCATCGACGGCGCCGGCGAGCTCAAGACGTACGTCCGCGTCGCCTTCAGGATGCTCGGGCCCGGCGTGGTCACCGTGTTCCTGTTCCAGCTCACCGCGATCTGGAACAACTTCTTCCTGCCGATGGTGATGCTCTCGGACCAGAAGCTGTACCCGGTCAGCCTCGGCCTCTACAGCTGGAACAGCTCGGCCACGGTGTCCCCCGAGTACTACCCGGTCGTCATCATGGGGTCGCTGCTGGCGATCCTCCCGCTCCTGCTCGCTTTCGTCCTGCTGCAACGGTTCTGGCGATCCGGGCTCACCGCGGGAGCCGTCAAGTGATCCGCGTCGCCCTCGCGATGGCGCCGCGCGCCGCCGCCGCGGTCCTCGACGAAAAGGCACTGCACGCGCTCCGGGAAGTCTGCGACCTCGCCGAAGGGGTGATCGACGACTTCGCCGGCGACCCGCTCCGCGATGTCGAGCTGCTGGTCACCGGCTGGGGGTGCCCGCCGCTGGACGCCGCCGCGCTCGCCGCCGCACCGAAGCTGCGCGCGATCGTGCACACCGCCGGGTCGGTCCGCGCGCACGTCACCGAGGCGTGCTGGGACCGCGGCATCGAGGTGACGTCGGCGGCCGCGGCCAACGCGGTGCCGGTCGCCGAGTACGCCCTCGCCATGATCCTGCTGTCGGGTAAACGCGTGCTCGAACGGGCCCGCGGCTACCGCGTGGACCGCACCCGCGACGACTGGCTCGCCGTGCCGCGGGACGTCGGCAACTACCGGCGGACGGTCGGCATCCTCTCCGCGTCGATGATCGGCCGGCGGGTGATCGAGCTGCTGCGGCCCCACGACCTGCGGATACTGGTGCATGATCCGTATGTGACCGAGGTGGAGGGTGCCGAGCGGGTGGGCCTGGCCGAGCTGTTCGAACGCAGTGACGTCGTCAGTGTCCACACGCCGCTGCTGCCCGAAACCCGCGGGCTCGTGAGCCGGGAGCTGATCGGGTCGATGCGCGCGGACGCCGTGCTGATCAACACCGCCCGCGGCGCCGTGCTCGACCAGGACGCCCTGGCCGAGGCCACCGCGGCCGGGCGGATCCGCGCGGTCCTCGACGTCACCGAGCCCGAGGTCCTGCCGGCCGGGCATCCGCTGTGGACGGACGAGAACGTCCTGATCACCCCGCACCTGGCGGGGTCGCAGGGCAATGAATGGGGGCGGCTGGCGGAGCTGGCCGTCGCCGAGGTCACCCGCTGGGCCGCCGGGGACGGGTTCGCCCACCCGGTGCTCCGCGACCGGATGGGGCTGATCGCGTGAAGCTGCCCCCGGACGACCGCGAGCTGAGCCCGTGCACGGGTTACACCCGGGAGCACTGGGTCGCCGCCGCGGACGGGCTCCTCGACGCCGCGTGGCGCTGGGCGAGCCCGGGCAAAGCGCGGCTCGACCTGCCCGGACCCGCCTCGGCCAACGGCGTGCGCTCGGACGGCCTCGAAGGCTTCGCCCGCACCTTCCTCGCCGCCGGCTTCCGCGTGGCCGGGGGCGGCGACCCCCGCAACTGGCTGGAGCGCTACGCCGAAGGCCTCGACGCGGGCACCCGCACCCCCGGCCGCGACGACGCCGAGTCGTGGCCGGTGATCCTCGGCCACGACGTCGCCGGGCAGCCCATGGTCGAGTCCGCGTCCGTCGCACTCGGGCTCCGCCTGACCCGCCCCTGGCTCTGGGATCGCCTGGATTCGAACACCCAGGACCGTGTCGAAGCTTGGTTGCGTGGCGCTTTGAGGCACGTCCCGGCGCCGAACAACTGGTACCTGTTCCCGTTCACCGTCGCCGGTTTCCTCGACGACGTCGGCCGCGGTGACGCCGAAACCGCGCGGGCCCGCGACCGCGCACTGGAACTCCTGGAAGGCTGGTACCGCGGCGACGGCTGGTACGCCGACGGCGACGGCCGCGCGTTCGACTACTACAACGGCTGGGCCCTGCACCTCTACCCGGTCCTGGACGCCCACCTGGCCGGGAAGCCGACGCACCACGGCGACCGGCTGCGCGAGCACCTGCAGAGCCTGCGCCTGTGGTTCGGCACCGATGGTGCACCCGTCCACTTCGGACGGTCGCTGACCTACCGGTTCGCGGCCGTGTCGGCGATCGGGCTCGGCGCGGTCACCGGTGACACCCCGCTGCGGCCGGGCCTGTCCCGGCGGCTGCTCAGCGGCTCGCTCAAGTACTTCCTCGACCGCGGCGCGCTCGACGACAACGGCATCCTGAGCCTCGGCTGGCACGGCCCGCACGCACCGACCACGCAGTTCTACTCGGGACCGGGGTCGCCGTACTGGGCGTCGAAGGCGTTCGCCTGCCTGCTCGCGCCGGAAGATCATCCACTGTGGACGTCCACAGAGGAGCCGGACGACGCGGACACCATCCGCGCGGAACCCGCACCGGGCTTCCTGCTGCAGAAGGTGGACGGCGTCGTCCGGCTGCACAACCACGGAAGCGACCACCTGCGTCCGCACGAAGCCGAGGCGGCGGATGGTGACGACCCGCATTACGGCCGCTTCGCCTACTCGACGCACACCGGTCCGACGGCGAGGGACAACGCCGCGGACAACCACTTCGCCGTCGTCATCGGGGGCGTGCGCAGCGTCCGCCGCCGGATCACCCCGCTCGGCGCGGGCCAGGGTGACGGCTGGGGCTGGGCCGCCTCCTGGCACCGGCCGATCTTCAAGACCGCGGCGGTACCCGGCTTGCGCGTCGAAAGCGTCACCGTGGTGCGCGGGCGCGACGAGGTGCGCGTCCACCGCGTGCTCGGCGCCCCGCCGGGAGCGGCCGCGGAGCAGACCGGCTGGGCCGCGGACTCGGTGCTGGAACCCCTCACCGGCTGGACCGGGCAGGACGAGGTCCGCGCGCCGCACGGCACCGCGTACGCACCGTGGGTGGCCTTGGCCCGGCTCACCGGCCCCGCCGAGGGCACGGCGGTCTTCGTCGCCCACGCGGTGCTCGGCGCCGGGGGAGCGGAGGTCACCGCCGACGGCACGGAGATCCGCTGGCCGGACGGCTTCACCGTCCGGATCGGCTTCGACCCCCTCGAGGTGACGGCCGGATGAGCGCCTCAGGCGGACTCGCGGACCACCAGGTCGGTCGGCAGGATCAGCGACGTCGGCTGCTCGCCGTCGATCAGCCGCACCAGCATGCGGGTCATTTCGCGGCCGAGCGCCTCGATCGGCTGGCGGACCGTCGTCAACGCCGGATGGGTGTGCTGCGCGGTGACGATGTCGTTGAACCCGACGACCGCGACATCCCCGGGCACCGAGAGCCCCCGCGAGCGCAGGGTCTTCAGCGCGCCGGCCGCCATCGCGTCCGACGCGACGAACACCGAGTCCAGGTCCGGGTGCTCGTCGAGCAGCCGCGCCATCCCTTCGACGCCGCTGGCCTCGCTGAAGTCGCCGTGGGTGACGCGGTGGTCGGGCAGCGCGGCGAGCGCCAGTGCTTCCCGGTACCCGAGGTACCGGTTGACGCCGGCGTGCTGGTCGGTCTGGCCGGTGATCGTCGCGATCCGTTGCCGGCCCAGGGAAATCAGGTACTCGACGGCCTGCCGCGCGCCGCCGCGGTTGTCGGCGTCGACGTAGTACTGGGGCGTGCGGTCCAGCGAACGCCCACCGTGCACGACCGGCACCTGGCCCTCGTCGGCGATCTTCGACAGCGGGTCGTTCTCCCTCAGCGCCAGCAGCATGACGCCGTCCGCGGCGCGCGACTGCAGGATCCGCGTCAGCCGCGAACGGCCGCGTTCGGACGCCGCGAGCACCAGCATCAGCTGCAGGTCGGTCTCCTCGATGACGGCGTTGACCCCGGCGATCACCTCGGCGAAGAACTGGTTGGCGAACAGCGCCGGGTCGTCGCTGGAGATGGCGAGCACGACCGCGCCGCGGCGGGCGGTGGCCAGCGAGCGCGCGGCGGTGTTCGGCACGTACCCGAGCTCTTCGATCGCGCGTTGCACCGCTTCGCGTGACTTCTTGCTGACGTGCGGGGCGTTGTTGATCACCCGCGACACGGTGCCGGTGGACACCCCGGCCAGGCGTGCCACTTCCTCGAGCGTCGACGGCCGGTTGCTCATCGTGCTCGCCTCCCCCGGATCGATCGGACGGTCAGCTTAACAAGGCTGTAAGCGCTCACAGGCCCTGCCGGGCGATGACGCCGGCGTACCAGCGGGCGCTGTCCTTGAGGGTGCGCTCCTGGGTCGCGTAGTCGACGTGCACCAGGCCGAACCGCTGCGCGTACCCGTAGGACCACTCGAAGTTGTCGAGCAGCGACCAGGCGAAGTAGCCCTTGAGCGGCACGCCCTGCGCGATCGCGGCCGCGCAGGCACGCAGGTGGCCCTTCAGGTAGGCGATCCGCGCGTTGTCGTGCACCGGTTCGTCGAAGGCCGCGCCGTTTTCCGTGATGTAGAGCGGAAGGGCCGGGTACTCCCGCTTCAGCCGGGCCAGCAGCAGCGCCAGGCCGTTGTCGTCGATCTCCCAGCCGATCGACGTCCGGGGGCGGCCGCCGTCGACCTGCGTGACCCGATCGGAGCCGACGTACGCCGACGGCCGGGGCGCGCCACCGCCGGCGACGAGCATCGGGGAGTAGTAGTTGATCCCCAGGAAGTCCAGCGGTGCGGCGATCGTCTTGAGGTCACCGGGCCGGACGTGGTCGAACGCCGTGACGCCGGCCAGGTCGGCTCGGACGTCCCCGGGGTATTCGCCGAGCAGCACCGGGTCGAGGAACAGCCGGTTCTGCATGCCGTCGATCCGCCGGGCGGCGTCGAGGTCGGGCTCGGCGCGGGACGCGGACGAGACGTGCGTCAGGTTGAGCGTGATCCCGACGGTGCTGTCCGGCATGGCCGCCGCGGCCAGGCCGTGGCCCAGCAGCAGGTGGTGCGCGGCGCGGACGGCGGCCGCGGGTTCCCGTCGGCCGGGCGCGTGCCGCCCGGTGGCGTAGCCGAGGAACGCCGAGCACCACGGCTCGTTCACCGTCGTCCAGTGCGTGACGCGGTCGGCCAGCGCGTCGTGGACGACGGCCGCGTAGTCGGCGAACCGCTGGGCGGTGTCGCGCTCCGGCCAGCCCCCGGCGTCCTCCAGGGGCTGGGGGAGGTCCCAGTGGTAGAGCGTCGGCCACGGCTGGATGCCGTGCTCGAGCAGGGTGTCGACAAGTCGCCGGTAGAAGTCCAGGCCGCGCTGTTCGACCGCGCCGGAACCGGCGGGCTGGATCCGCGGCCAGGCGAGGGAGAACCGGTAGGCGCCGAGCCCGAGGTCCTTCATCAGCGCGACGTCGTCGCGGTAGCGGTGGTAGTGGTCGGCGGCGGTTTCGCCGGTGTCACCGTTGTCGACCTTGCCCGGGGTGGCGGCGAAGGTGTCCCAGATGGACGGTCCTCGCCCGTCCTCGGCCACCGCGCCCTCGATCTGAAAGCTCGAGGTGGCGGCGCCGAAGAGAAAACCGGGTGCGAACGTGGTCACGCCTTGACCGCTCCTTCCATGATGCCGCCGATGATCTGCTTGCCGAAGGCCAGGAAGACCAGCAGCAGCGGGACGCAGGCGACGAGCGCGCCCGCGAACATCAGCGTGTAGTCGGTGTAGTAGCTCGTGGACAGCTGGTTCAGGGAGAACTGCACGGTCGGGTTGTCGTTCTCCAGCACCGCGATCGGCCAGAGGAACTCGTTCCAGGTGCTCATGAATGTGAACAGCGCGAGCACTGACGCGCCCGGCCGCAGGGCGGGCAGCACGACCGTGAGGTAGATCCGGAACGTCGAGCAGCCGTCGATGCGCGCGGCCTCGATCAGCTCGTCCGGCACTGAGCGCTCGGCGTACTGCCGCATCATGAACACGCCGAACGCGGAGACGAGGAACGGCACGATGACGGCCTGCAGCCGGTTCTGCCAGCCCAGCTGGACCATGATCATGTACAGCGGGATGATGCCCATCTGCACCGGGATCATCATCGTGCCGAGGATGACCACCAGCAGGCTGTTGCGGCCGCGGAAGCGCAGCTTGGCGAAGGCGAACCCGGCCAGGGTGCTGAAGAAGACGACGGAGACGGTGACGGCCACCGACGCGATCGCCGAGTTCGCCATGCCCAGCAGGAAGTTCGCGTCTTCGGCGGTGAACAGCCGGCCGATGTTTTCGAAGAGGTTGCCGCCGGGCAGCAGCGGTGGCGGCCAGTCGCCGACGATGTCGTTGGTCCGGGTGGCGACCACGAACAGCCAGTACAGCGGGAACGCCGAGAGCGCGATCCCGGCCAGCAGCGTGACGTAGGCCAGGGGTGAGGTCTTCCGCATCACTTCGAGGACCTCCGGGTGATGAGGAAGTTGATGATCGCGAGGATGGTGATGAGCAGGAAGATCATCCACGCGATGGCCGAGCCGTAGCCGAGGTCGGCGTCGCGGAAGGCCTTCTCGAACATGTACATCGACACGGTCTGGAACTGGCGCAGCGAGCCGCCGGAGATGGCGTAGGTGCCCTGCCCGAAGATCAGCGGCTCGGTGAACAGCTGCATGCCGGCGATGGTCGACATGATGACGGTGAACACGATCGCCGGGCGGATCATCGGCACCGTGATGCTGCGGAACTGCCGGATCTTCGACGCACCGTCCACTGTGGCGGCTTCGTAGAGCTCGCGTGGGATCGACTGCATCGCGGCCAGGTAGATCAGCGAGTTGTAACCGGTCCAGCGCCAGTCGACCATGGTCGAGATAGCGACCCAGGACGACCACTTGTCGGCGCGCCAGTCGATGGGGGAGACGCCGACCAGGTGCAGCAGGCCGTTGGCCATGCCCGCGTCGCGGTCGAAGATCTGGCTGAACACGATACCGACCGCGGCCACCGACGTGACGATCGGCAGCAGCACGCCCATCCGCAGCAGCAGCCGGGCCCGCAGCTGCTGGTTCAGCAGCGCGGCCACGACCAGCGCGAGCAGCAGCTGCGGGACGGTGGCCAGCACCAGCATGCCGACGGTGTTGACGACCGCGTTCCAGAAGTCCGGGTCGCCGAAGAGGGTGGCGTAGTTGTCGAGGCCGATGAACCCGCCGTCCCCGCCGAGGTCCCAGTCGTGCAGCGAGACCCACGCCGTGTACAGCAGGGGGAACAGGCCGAAGACCATGAAAATGACGAAGAACGGGGCGATGTACAGGTACGGCGAGGCCTTGAGGTCCCATCGGGACAGCAGGCTGCCGCGTTCCCGGGGGCGTGGCGGCGGGGGTTTCACGGCGGCGCGGGGCCGTTGCTGGGTGACCAACTGGATGTCCTTAATGGAGGCCGGGCGGGACGCGCGGGCTGAGCGCGCGCCCCGCCCGGCGGCCTACTTGACCAGGCGCTTGGCTTCGTCGATGGCTTTCGACCACGCCTCGGCGGGCTGGAGCTTGCCCTGTTCGACGGCGAGCAGCGCGTTGGTGAACCGGTCGCCGATGGCGACGTTCGCCGGGCCGAGGTACACCGGCTTCACGGCCTTCGCGCTGGCACCGAAGATCTTCCCGACCGGCGCGTTGCCGAAGTAGGCGTTGGTCAGCCCCTGGACGACCGGGTCGTCGATGGCCTGCGGAGAAGACGGGAAGTTCCCCTTCGCCTGGAAGGCGCCGATCTGGCCCTTCGCGCTGGTCAGGAACTTCACCAGCTCGACGGCCTGGTCCTGGTGCTTGCTCTGCTTCGGGACGCCGAGGAACGAGCCGCCGCGCACCGCGCCATTGCCCGGCACCTTGGCGACGTCCCACTTGTCGGCGTTCTCCGGGCCGGCCTGCTTCTGGATGGTCGCGAGCATCCACGACGGGCACGCGATGGTGGCGAACGTGCCCTTCTTGAACCCGGCGTTCCACTGCGGGCTGTATTGGTCGAGGTTGGCCGACAGTCCGCCCTGGATCATCCCGACGGTCTGGTCGTAGGCGCTGCGCACGGCGGGGTTGCTGTCCGCGACGAAGTTGTTGGCCTTGTCGTAGTAGGTGTGATCACCCTGCTGCATCAGGATGTTCTGGTACATGCCGCTGGAGGAGTCGTAGAACTTGGCGCCGGTGTTCGCGGTGAGAAAGCGCCTTCCCGTGGCCAGGTAGGCGTCCCAGGTCGGCCACAGGGCACCGACCTGGTCGCGGTCGGTGGGCAGGCCGGCCTTCTGGAACAGGTCCTTGCGGTAGCACATGCCCTGGGCGCCGATGTCGGTGCCCAGCCCGATCAGCGTCTTCCCGTCCGAGGTCAGCGCCTGGTTCCACTTCCAGTCCAGGTAGTCCGGCTTGAGGGAGTCCGCGCCCTTGTCGAGGAGGTTGACGAACTTGTCCGGCTTCGCGACGTACTGGCTGATGATGCCCTCTTCGAGCGCCACGACGTCGCCGGCCCCGGAGCCCGCGGTCATCCACTGCTGCAGCTTGGGCGTGTAGTCGCCCAGCTTCCCGATGTTCTCTTCCTTGATCGTCACGCCGGGGTGGCTCGCCTCGTACTGCTTGTACAGGGCGTCGTAGCCGAACTGGCTGAACGTCTTCACCACGAGGGTGACGGGGCCGGACGCGCTCTGCTGATCGTCGCTCGTCCCGCCGCAGGCCGCGGCGGCGGCGAGGGTGGCGGCCATGGCGGTGGCCAGCAGCGTTCGCCTGAGTCTGGCAGGCATGAAATCCTCCACTTGCGAGGCCGATTCCGGAACCGCTAACAGCCCGAACGGCCTACATCACGACTTTGTGAAAACACCTTCACCTGCTGCGACGCTGCGGCTGTGCCGGTGGGACGCTGGCTGGCTTGCGCCAGAATTGGAAGCGCTTACAGGACTGTAACCCGGAGTCGGCGCGGTTGTGAAGAGGCAGCTGTCAAGACCCCGAGACGGTTGACACACCGGCCGTCCGAGGCGCACCATCCCGCACTGACGCTGTGGTGTGCCGGTCTCCTCGATCCCCGTTTCGATCCCCAGGAGAACCGGTATGTCCATAAGACCCAGGCTGCTCGCGGCCTGTCTGCCCGTCGTGCTCGTCGTGTCGCTGGCCCCGGCCGCGCACGCCGACGCGCCGTACGAACGCGTGCTCAACGGCACCTTCGACACCACCAAAGCCCCCTGGTGGAGCAGCGGGAACACCCCATCCCGGATCGACGCCGGCCGCCTGTGCGCCGACGTCCCCGCCGGCACCGTCAACCCGTGGGACTCGATGCTCGGCGAGAACGACATCCCCCTCGAAGTGGGCCAGCCGTACACGCTGCGGTTCACCGCGACGGCCACCGCCGACGTCACGATCCGCGCCGGGCTCGGCCTCGCGGTCGCGCCGAGCACGACGATGTTCTCGAAGACCGCCGCCGTCACGAGCGCCCCGAAGACGTTCACCTTCACCGGCAATTCCAGCCTGTCCACCCTGCGCGGCCAGGTGAACTTCCAGTTCGGCGGCGCCACCAAGGCGTACACGTTCTGCGTCGACGACGTCTCGCTCACCGGCGGCGCCATCGCGCCGGGCGGCGGCAAGGACTACGGCTCACCCGTGCGGGTCAACCAGCTCGGGTACGCGGTGTCCGGGCCGAAGCAGGCGTCCATCGTGGACGCTTCGACCCGGCCAGTCCCGTGGCAACTTCGCGACAGCACCGGCAAAGTTGTGAAGAAGGGACAAACCCGCGTCCAGGGGAACGACGCCGCGTCCGGCGACCACGTGCACATCGCGGACTTCGGCGACTACCGCAAGGAGGGGACCGGCTACACGCTCGCGGTCGGCGCGGCCGTCAGCGAGCCGTTCGACATCGCGCGCAACCCGTACGACGGCCTGCGCACGGACTCGCTGGAGTACTTCTACCTCGTCCGCAGCGGCACCCCGATCGACGCCGCCTACGTCGGGGACGCCTACGCCCGGCCCGCGGGCCACCTCGGTGTCGCGCCCAACAAGGGTGACACGTCCGTGCCCTGTCTGCCCGGCACCTGCGACTACTCGCTCGACGTCAGCGGCGGCTGGTACGACGCCGGCGACCAGGGCAAGTACGTCGTCAACGGCGCTCTGGCCGCGTGGCAGCTCATGGACAGCTACGAGCGGTCACTGTCCACAGGCGACTGGGCGGGCCTGAAGGACGGCTTGCTGAAGGTCCCCGAGGCGGGCAACCGCGTCCCCGACGTGCTCGACGAGTCGCGCTGGGAGGTCGAGTTCCTGCTCAAGATGCAGGTCCCGGCCGGGCAGCCCCTCGCCGGCATGGCCCACCACAAGATCCACGACCTCGCCTGGACCGCGCTGCCCACCCAGCCCCAGGCCGACGCGCAGCCGCGCTACCTGCACCCGCCGTCCACTGCAGCCACGCTCAACCTGGCCGCCGCGGCCGCCCAATGCGCTCGCGTCTGGCAGCCCTACGATCGTGCGTTCGCGGCGAAGTGCCTGGCCGCGGCCAAGACGGCGTGGCAGGCCGCGCTCGCCCACCCGGCGATCTACGCCCCGGCCGAGGACAGCGTCGGCGGCGGTGCCTATGCCGACACCGACGTCACCGACGAGTTCTCCTGGGCGGCGACCGAGCTGTACGCGACGACGGGTGACCGGACCTACCTGAAGTCCATGACCGGCCGGATCACCGCCGACGGGTTCTCGTGGCGCGACACCGGCGCCTTGACCGACCTCACCATCGCCCGGCTGCCGTGGCGCTTCCCCCTCGATCGTGTCGTGGGTGCCTGGCAGCGGGTGCTGAGCGTCGCCGACCAGTACGTCCGGAACATCGACTCGCAGGGTTACCCGAACCCGTTCAAGGACGCGGCCTACCCGTGGGGTTCGACCAGCTCGACCACCAACAACGCCCTGGTGATCGCGACGGCGTACGACCTGACGCACCGGCCGGGCTACCGCGACGCCGTCCTCGAGTCGATGGACTACCTGCTCGGCCGAAACGGGCTGAACCAGTCGTTCGTCACCGGCTACGGCGAGCGGGCCAGCACCAACGAACACGGCCGGATCTGGGCCCACCAGCTCGACCCGAAGCTGCCGACTCCGCCGCCGGGTTCGCTGGCCGGTGGCCCGAACAGCGGGCTGCAGGACCCCGTCGCCCAGCAGAACCTGCCGGGCTGCGCGCCCGCGAAGTGCTACATCGACGACATCTTCTCCTACTCCACCAACGAGACGGCGATCAACTGGAACTCGTCGCTCGCCTGGGTCGCGGCTTTCGCCGCTGGTAAGTAGTCCCCTCGGAAAGAAGGAGGTCCACAATGCGGTGGACAGCCCGCGTCCTCGCGGTGTCGGCGCTCTTGCTCGTCGGCACCGCGGTGCCCGCGAACGCCGCCAGCCCGATCGACCTGACCAGTGGCTTCTACGTCAACACGGGTTCGGCGCCCGCCCAATGGGTGGCGTCGCACTCGAGTGACTCGCGAGCCGCGAAGATCAACGCCTCCATCGCGTCGAAGCCGATCGCGAAGTGGTTCGGCAACGACAGCAACATCGGCACGTCGGTGGCGAGTTACGTCGGTGCCGCCGACAGCCACGACAAGCTGCCGGTGCTGGTCGCCTACAACCTCCCCGGTCGCGACGCGTGCGGCGGCGAGTCCGGTGGGGGAGCCGGGAGCCTCGGCGCGTACAAGACGTGGGTCTCGAGCTTCGCCGCCGGCGTCGGGACCCACCCGGCCGTCGTGATCATCGAGCCGGACGCGCTCGGCGACTTCGACTGCATGAGCGGCGCGCAGATCGCCGACCGCAACACGATGCTGAACTACGCGACCCAGATGTTCCAGCAGAAGGCCCCGAACACCTACGCCTACCTCGACGGCGGCAACGCCGGCTGGGTGGCGGCGGCGACCATGGCGAGCCGGTTGAAGGCCGCCGGGGTGGCCAACGCCAGGGGCTTCGCGGTGAACGTGTCGAACTTCTACACCACCAGCCAGTCGGTGAGCTACGCCAACTCCGTGAAGTCCGGCGTGGGCGGCAGCGCGCAGTTCGTCATCGACACCAGCCGCAACGCCAACGGCTCCAACGGGAACTGGTGCAACCCGGCCGGGCGCAAGCTCGGTGTCACCGCGCAGACCGGCGGTGGCGCGGAGATGCTCCTGTGGGTCAAGACGCCGGGCGTGTCCGACGGCCAGTGCGGCATCGCGCCCACGGTGCCCGCCGGGACGTTCAGCCCGGACCTCGCCGTCCGGCTGATCGACGGCACCTGAAACCCTTGACACGCAATACTGTAAGCGCTTACAAAGGAGGCTGAGCGAGGGAGGTCGTCGATGAGCTGGCGGTTCGCCGTGAGCACGCTCGGCATGCCGGGAGTCCCGGTGCGCGAGGCCGCGAACACGGCACTGGCGTACGGGTGTGCAGGCCTGGAGCTGCGCGTGCACGCGGACGAGGAGGTCCACTTAGGACTTCCGGGACCGGCCATCGACGACCTCCGCACTCTCCTCGAAGACCAAGGGCTGGCCGTCGCGTGCCTGGCCGGGTACGCGAAGGTCTGCCGTCCCGGGCCCGACCAGCCGGTGATCGACGAGCTGCGCGCGCTGATCGACCTGGCCCACCGGATCGGCGCGCCGGCGGTGCGCGTCTTCCCGGGCGGTGACGGAGAGGCGCAGCCCCGGATCGGCGCGGTGCTCGACGACCTCCGGGACGCCGGGGTCCGGCTCTTGCTCGAAACCCACGACTCGCGGCCCACCGGCGCCGCGGCCTTGGCGGTCGTCGAGCCGTTCGGCGACCCGGACCTCGTCGCGGTGCTGTGGGACGCGGTGCACCCGTGGCGGGCCGGGGAGGAACCGGCCGTCACCCGCGAGGTGCTGGGCCGCTACCTCGGCTACTTCCAGGTCAAGGACGCCGTGAGCCGCGAAGACCCGACCCCGGTCCCGCCGGGGGAGGGCGCGATCCCGCTGTCCGAGTGCGGCGAGCTCCTGCGGTCGTGGTCGGGCTGGATCTCCCTGGAATGGGAGAAGGCCTGGTACCCGGACCTCGCCGCCATCGACGTCCCCCTGCGCGCGGCCGCCGCTTGGTTCGGCCGGTACGCGCATTCCGATCAGTGAGGTGAAGATGACGAAACACCGCCTGGGCGTCGTGCTCAACGGCGTCACCGGCCGGATGGGCTACCGCCAGCACCTGGTGCGGTCGGTCCTGGCGATCCGCGAGCAGGGCGGCGTCCCGCTCGCCGACGGCTCCCGCGTGCAGCTCGAGCCGCTGCTCGTCGGCCGCGATGACGACAAGCTGGCCGAGATCGCGAGCCGGCACGGCCTGACGCGGTGGACGACCGACCTCGACACCGCGCTCGCCGACAGCGACTTCCCGGTGTACTTCGACGCGCAGCTGACGTCGGTCCGCGAGAAGGCGATCACGCGGGCGATCGACGCGGGCAAGCACATCTACACCGAGAAACCCCTGGCGGAGTCCGTCGAAGGAGCGTTGACGCTCGCGCGCCGGGCGGCCGCGGCGGGCGTGAAGAACGGCGTCGTGCACGACAAGCTCTACCTGCCCGGCCTGCGCAAGCTCGCGCGGCTGGTGGACAGCGGGTTCTTCGGCCGGATCCTGTCCGTGCGCGGCGAGTTCGGCTACTGGGTCTTCGAAGGCGACTGGCAGAGTGCGCAGCGGCCCAGCTGGAACTACCGGGCCGAGGACGGCGGCGGCATCGTCGTGGACATGTTCTGCCACTGGAACTACGTGCTGGAGAACCTGTTCGGCGCGGTCCGGGCGGTGACGGCGAAGGCCGTGACGCACATCCCGTCCCGGGTGGACGAAGCCGGCGAACCCTACGCCGCGACGGCCGACGACGCCGCCTATGCGATCTTCGAGCTGGACGGCGGGGTGATCGCGCAGCTGAACTCGTCGTGGTGCGTGCGGGTGCACCGTGACGAGCTGGTCGAGTTCCAGGTCGACGGCACCCGCGGCAGCGCGGTGGCCGGCCTGCACAAGTGCGTCGTCCAGCCGCGCGAGGTGACCCCGAAGCCCGTCTGGAACCCCGACCTCCCCGAGGCCGGCGGCTACCGGTCGCAGTGGCAGGAAGTGCCCGACAACGCCGAGTTCGGCAACGGCTTCAAGGCGCAGTGGGAGCAGTTCGTCCGGCATGTCGTGGCGGACGAGCCGCACCCGTACGACTTCCTGGCCGGGGCGAGGGGCATCCGGCTGGCCGAGGCCGGGCTGGCGTCCTCCCGGACCGGACGCCGGATCGAGCTGGGCGAGCCGGACCGGGAGTGACCGCCGGCCTTCATCGGCCGCCGAGAGCGAGTCCGAGGTGCGCCGAGCCGGCCGACACCGTCGGCGACCGGCTCGGCGGCCGTCCCGCGCTCACCAGTTCTTGCAGGCGGTACCCATGTTCTTGTTGCTGTCGACGCGGATGATCGAGCCACAGCTCCGGCTCCCGGTTCCGTGGGAGTACGTGGCGTTGATGGTGAACTTCTTGTAGCAGCCGTCCCCGGTGCCCCCGCCGCCGCAGATGATGGTGCTCGTCTTGGTCGGCGAAGTGGTGGCGAAGTAAGTGAATTCGTACTGCGCCGGTCCCTGGAAATTGCCGGCCTGGGAAGCGATGGCGACCGAGCTCACGTGGTATCCGCTGCCGAAGACGACCATCTGCACCTCGCCGCCGAACACGGCGAAGTCCATCGTCGTCAGCACGCCGGCGTTCGCCGGAGCGGCCACGGCCGTCGACAGCGCCACGCCCGCCGCGGCGGCTCCGAGCACCCTGCTGAACTTCATAACGTCGTCCTCCGGACCTTGTTCCTGACCCGATGATCAGGATGCAGGTGATTCACTCACCGCACATCGATGTGGTCAAGATCGTTCCCGACGTTTCGTGATGGCCTGAAAGGATGCGGCCGGCCTCGAAACATCCATGGAGGACGAAGCGTGGAAACCCGGGCGCAGCACCACTTCGGCCGCTCGCCTTCTGTCTGCGTTGGACGGTTGCGACGACGGCGGCGCAGCGCCGGGACGTGCCCGGCGTTCAGCCCAGCCGTGCGGCACCGGCTCACCGAAGCTGAGCGAACTGCTGGATCGCGCCCTCGGTTCCGACCCGGCCGCTTGGGGGAGCGGCACGGCGCGGCAAGTCGCAGGTCCGGGAATCGGTGTGGCAGAAGCGCCCTCGGTTCCACGCGGGCCCGTCGCCGCCTGAGGCACAGCCCGGTAAGGATCCGGTCAGCCCGATGCGCAAGCCCGTGGTTCAGCGTGGCAACCGTCCGCGTCCCCGAACGCCGGACTCCGCTCCACCAACGGAGGAGATACGCATGCGCCGATCAATCGGGTCCCGCTCCATCGCCACGCGGGCCGTGAAAGCTTTGCTCGCGATGGGTGTCCTGCTCGTCGCCGTCGGGGTGGCCTCCCCGGCTGTGGCTTCCGCGGCACCCGCGAACACCGGTGCGGTGGTCACCGCCGCCGCGCCGATGACCGGGAGCTGGAACGTCGCCCCGCGAGCCACCGACGGACAGCAGACCACGACCGCCGCCGTCTTCACCTGCAACTGGTTCTCCCGGACGCCGTTCCAGATCGTCGACTTCACCTGCCAGGTCACCTCGGGCGCGATGCGGGTCTACATCATCTGCTCGAACGGGCAGCGCATCAACAGCGCGGCCCTGCCGGCGGTGGGCACCTACAACGTCCGCCTGACCTGTCCGGGCGTGCGGGTGCAGACGATCGGCTGGGAGTCGCTCACCTAGGAACGTCGCGTCGGGTCCGGGGCGCCCGCCTCGGACCCGACGGCCGCGGCGTAACCGCGCAGCAGCTCGTGACAGCCGAAGCGGCCGGGAACGCGCTCCGTGAGGACGTTGGCGCGCGTCAGCTCGGCCAGCACCGGCTCGACCTGCCGGGCCGGGACGCCGGCCAGGCCGGCCACGGCCGCGACGGTGAGGTCCGGCGCGGAAACCGGGCCCAGCAAGCGGAACACCCGGCGTGCCTCGGGACTCAGCGCGGCGTAGGACCAGGAGAGCACGGTGCGGAGGTCGGTGCCCGGGTCATCGCCGGACAGGACCGACAGTCGGCCGCGGGCGTCGAGCAGCTCCTGGGCGAGGACGCCGAGCCGCAGGCGCGGCCGGGCGACGGCCCGGGCGGCCGCGATCGCCAGCGCCAGCGGCAGCCGCGCGCAGGCGGTGATGATTTCGGTGACCGCCGCGGGCTCGGCCTCGGTGCGCGCCCGGCCCAGGCGGGCGTCCAGCAGTTGCCGTGCTTCGTCGCGGGGCAGCAGGTCCAGCACTAGGAGCGGGGCACCGTGCACGGCGACCAGGCCGGTCAGCGTGGTGCGGCCGGAAACCAGGACGAGGCAGCCCGGGGTGCCCGGCAGCAACGGCCGGACCTGCGCGGTGTCCCGGGCGTTGTCGAGCACGACGAGCATCCGCCGGCCGGCGAGCAGGCTCCGGTAGAGCGCGGCCCGGCCGTCCAGGTCGGCGGGCACGCGATCGGCGGGCACGCCGAGACCCTCGAGAAGCAGCCGGGCCGCCTCCGCGGGATCCCTCGGCGGCCCGGCCCGGTCGAACCCGCGCAGGTTGAGGTAGAGCTGCCCGTCCGGGAACCGCTCGCGCACCCGGTGGGCCCAGTGCACCGTCAGCGCGGTCTTGCCCACGCCCGCGGTCCCGGACACCGCTAGCACACCCCCGGCGGCCGGCAGCCCGTCCAGGCGGGCGATTTCGGCGCGACGGCCCACGAATCCCGCGACGTCCGCCGGGAGCTGGGCCGGCAGGACCAGCGGCCCGGCCCCGGCCGGCGGCACCAGCGGTGCTCCGCTCAGCAGCGCTTGCCGCACTGTCCGCAGCTCACGCCCGGGACCGATGCCCAGCGTTCGGTGCAGGCGATCGCAGGCGGCCCGGCACTCGGCGATCGCTTCCCCGATCCGGTTGTCGGCAGCCAGGGCCCGGACGAGCTCGGTCGCGAGCGGTTCCGAGTGCGGGTGGTCGTCGACGAGGTCCCGCAACACCGGGATGACGGCGGTGTGCGCACCCACACACACCGCTTCACGAGCCCAGGCGACGGCCGTGTCCAGCCGTTCCAGCTGCCAGCTGTCCCGTTGCCGCGCCGCCCATTCGCCGCCGAGGCCGGCCAGGGGCGTGCCCCGCCACAGGTCCATGGCCGCGGCCAGCAGCGTGACGCGCTCGGGGCCGGGCCGCCGGGCGGCGGCGGCGAGCCGGCGGAACCGGTGGAGGTCCACCCGGTCGGGATCCACGCGCAGCGTGTACCCGCCCGGCTGCCACGAAACCAGGGGCCCGGGCTCACCGGCGGCGCCGGCCAGCACCTTGCGGAGTTCGGCGACGCGGGTCCACACGGCCTGCTGGGCCCGCAGCGGCGGGTGCTCGCCCCACACGCGGTCGATGAGCAGCGCCACCGGCACCGCCCGGGGCGCGGCCGCGGCCAGCACCGCCAGCACCACCCGCAGCTGCCGCCGTCCGGCCGGGACCGGGGTCCGCCCGGCGACCACTTCCACCGGGCCCAGCAACCGGATCTCCATCCGCCAGTCCCCCCTGCGCTCGGCACGGCAGACTGTGCGCCGTCCCGCTTCGGCCGCGCTTGGGTACCGCAGATGTGCGCTGGTCAGCGCGTCGGTGCCGGGGCCGGCAGCCACTCGCCGAGATCCGCCAGGTATCGCCGGACGCGGTCGGCGTCGGCCGTGCGGGCCTGGACCCGGTACAGCTCCAGCGCCTCCTGCCACGTCCGGTGCGCGGCCTCGGGTTCGTCCAGCGCGAGGTACGTCTGTCCGGCGAATTCCAGGACAGTGCCCTCGAAGTAGGTGTTGCCGGCCTCGAGCAGGACGCCGGCGGCGTCGCGGTAGTGGTTCACAGCGTCGCGGTACCGGCCGGTGTGCTGGGCCAGGAAGCCGAGGATTCCCGTGGCCAGGCCTTCGTCCTCGCGAAACCCGTGCCGGCGGGCCAGCACCAGCGCCGCCTCGGCGTGGGCGCCTGCTTCCGCGAAGTCGCCGAGCCGGGCCCGGTACCAGCCCGACACCGTGAGCTCCCGGGTTTCCCCGGCCGGCAAACCGAGGGCCCGGTAGAGGCGCAGGGACTCGGTGGCGTGCTCCAGCGCCCGCCGGTCGGCGCCGCGCAGCGACCACGACCAGCCCAGTGCGTGGTGGGTGTAGGCCTGCGCGGGAAGGTCACCGCTGCGCTCGGCCAGTGCGAGGTGGTGCCCGGCTTCGGTGTGCTGCCCCAGCTCGGTGAAGATCGCGCCGAGGAGCTGGTGGGTGCCGGCGTGCACCGCGGGGTCGTCGAGCTCCTTCGCGGCTTCCTGCCCGGCCTTCCACGCGTCGAGCGCGGCGTGGAACCGGCCCCGGCGGTACAGGAAGGTCGTCTGCAGCCACGCGAGCTGCCAGCCGACGGCCGCCCAGCCCCGGGCCGCGGCCAGCCGTTGCAGGGCGAGCAGGTTGGGGTGCTCGGCGGTGAACCAGGCGAGCGCGGCGGCCTGATCGGCCAGCGGCACGACCTGGCAGCCGGTGTGGGGCTCGGCGAGCCGGATCGGCGGGAGCAACGGCTGGAGCAGCCGGTCTCCGGCGTGCGCGGTGTGCAGGTAGAAGTCGGCCAGGCGGCGCAGCGCCGCGGTGCGGTCCGGCTCGGGAAGATCTTGCTCGGCGTGCTGCGCCGCGGCCAGCCGGACCAGGTCGTGCATCCGGATCCGGCCCGGATCGTACTGCTGCACCAGGGAAGCGTGCTCCAGCTCGCGCAGCAGCCCGAGTGTGCCGGTGGCAGGCCGTGCGAGCAGGCTCGCGGCGGCGGGAAGGCTGATGTCCGGCCCGGCGGCGAGCCCCAGCAGCCCGAACGCCGTCGCGGCTTCGGGGGACAGGGCGCGGTAGGACCACGACAGCACCGCTCGCAGGTTGACGTCGGCGTCGGCGGTGTCCAGAGCGGCCAGCCGGCCGGCCTGGTCGCGCAGCTCGGCGGCCAGCGCGGAGAGCGGGAACCCGGGGTGGTGGCCGGCGCGGGCCGCGACGATGCCGATCGCCAGCGGAAGGTCCGCGCAGTAGCCGAGCAGCTCGGTGACGGCGTCCGGCTCGGCGGCGATCCGGTGCCGGTGGAGGTGCCCGACCAGGAGCTGCCGGGCCTCGGTGCCGGTCAGCACGTCGAGGGCCACCGCCCGGGCGCCGTGCGAGGTGACCAGGCCGTCGAGCCGGTGGCGGCTGGTGACCAGCACCGCGCACGTGGGACTGCCCGGCAGCAGGGGCACGATCTGGTCGGTGGCGCGGGCGTTGTCGAGCACGATGAGCAAGCGCTTTCCGGCGACCACGCTGCGGTAGAGCCCGATCTGCGCCTCCCATTCCGGTGGGGTGGCCTCGACCGCGACGCCGAGGGCGTCGAGGAACCCGCGCAGCGCGGTCGCCGCCGGCAGGGGTTCGCTGCCGGGGTCGAACCCGCGGAGGTTCACATACAGCTGCCCGTCGGGGAACGCCTCGGCGTGCTCATGGGCCCAGTGCAGGGAAAGCCACGTCTTGCCGATGCCGCCGGACCCGGTGACCACGGCGACGGGAACGGCGCGGCCCCGCTCGGTCAGCGTGGCGTTGACGTCGGCGAGTGCGGCGGCCCGGCCGGTGAACGACCGCGGTGCGGCGGGCAGCTGGCGCGGCACGGGTGCGGTCGTGGGGGAGGGGACCGTGAGCGCCGGATCCGTGGCGAGGATCCGGTGGTGCAGGCGCCGCAGTGGCGGGCCCGGATCGGTGCCGGTTTCCTCGGCCAGCCGGGTCCGGAACCGTTGGTAGTGCTCGAGGGCGTGGGCGGCGCGGCCGTTGCGGTAGAGCGCGAGCATCAGCTGGGCGGCCAGCCGCTCGTCGAGGGGGTCGTCGCGGGTCCGCTCGGCCAGGCCGGGCAGCAGTTCGGCGTGGTCGCCCTGGCGCAGCCGGATGTCGGTGAGCTCGAGCTCGGCGGCCTGGCGCTGCTGGAAAAGGGACGTGCGGCACTCGGTCAGCCAGGGGATGTCCAAGCCGGCAAAGGGTTCTCCCCGCCAGAGTTCCAAGGCTTCGCCGAACAGTGCCACCGCGCGCGGGTCGTCGCCGGCCGTGCGTGCGTCGGCGATCAGCCGGTGAAACCGGTGCAGGTCGACCGAGCCGGGTTCGGCGGTGAGCCGGTATCCCGGTTGCTGCCAGGTGATCGCGAAGCCCGGCACCGGTGCCAGCGCGGCGCGCAACAGGGTGATGCTGCGCTGGATCGCCCCGCGTGGCCGCTGCGGCAGGCGCCGGTCGCCCCACACCCGATCCACCAGCCGATCGACCGCCACGACGTGGTTCACCTCGACCAGCAGCAGCGCCAGTACGGCCTTCAGCTGGGCGTAACCGACGTCGATCGGCTCCCCGTCGAGCCGGACCTCGACCTGGCCGAGCAGACGGAACTCCACGGTCATCGGGCCGGCCCCCTCCACCCGCAGTCCAGCCTTGCGGATCTCCTGTCTTAGCGGATCCCGGCGACGCCGCTCAACCGTTACCCCCGGGATACGCCCAGGTTGGCCGCGAGCCCCGGCCAACCGGGGTACGTCCACGCACCGAGCGCTGGACCCGGCCGGCGCATGTCACGGAGTCTGGGCGCCGCCGACGATGCGGTGCAGCGCGGCGACGTGACCTGCGTAGGCGGTCCGCCCGGTTTCGTTGAGGTGAAGCCAGACTCGCTGCCGGGTATCGCGCACGGCGCGTCGCTGCGTGACGTAGCCGGCTTCGGCGAGCACTGCGATGTGCTTGCTGAGAGCGGACTTGCTGATGTCGAGCAGGGTCAGCAAGGTGCCGAACTCGATCTCGCGGACGGGTTCCAGCGCCGCGCAGATCCGCAACCGGACTGGGGCGTGGATCAGGTGGTCGAACCCGTTATCGGCCGTCGTGGTCGGCTCGGTGTCCGGCGACGAGCTCACCGGCGGCCGGTCCGGGCGCTGAACGTCAGTCCGACGCCGGCGAACAGCCCGAACACCAGGATCGCGGCCACGATCGGCGACCAGGGCGACCACCAGTCCAACCGCTGCGCGACCGCGTCCGCGAGGATCACCACGGTCGCCGGCCCGTACAGCGCAAGCACTTCTCTCGCGGTCATCGCGGTGCGAACCCAGCCCTCACAGATACCGCGCCTCCGGCCTGCGATGTGCGCCACCTTGACCAGTCCGAGCGTCACCACGGCCACGATTGCCAAGCCCCACCAGTCGGGCAGCAAGATGGCCGCCGTCCCTGCGCTCAGGCCTGCCCCCGTAGTAAGCCAGTACCACGCCGGATAGCCGCTCCACGCCACTCTTGCCCGGCTGCGCCGCACCTCGGCCAGTGCTGCTGACGCGTCCGTCGCGTTGATGGATCCATTGGTTTCCATGATGGCAACTCTAGAGTTTCCAAGTCGGAAACGCAAGGTGGGCCGGAGGTTCTCCGACGTCCCCCGTCGCCGCGGGAAGGCGGCTTGACCATGGCGATCCTCGCGGCCGTCACCGATTCCGGAGAAGGCGACTTCGTGCTCGCCCGCTCGACGCACCCGGCGACGCGAAGGTTTGCTCGACGAGCACGCGGGCGAAGTCGACCTGCTGGCCATCGGACGCGTTCGGCGAGTTCGTGAACTACGACGAGGCTCTCGCCACCGACTTGTGAGAGGTCTCTTTAACGCCAGCCAACGCAAAACTGCCGGTCAGGCGGGACGAGTAGCGCTCCGGGCTGTCTCCTGCCGCGACCGGTGAGCGGGAGCCGGGCGGCGACGTATCGCTCCGCCGCGGCTCAGGATTCCGGCCGGTCCGGGCCGATCGCGTCCATCGCACGATCGAGGAGCCGGCCCAGCTCCTGTGTTCCGTTCCCGGCGATCCAAGCCGCGACGGCAGCCTCCAAGCATCCGAGGGCGCTCGCGATCAGTGCGCGGGGGCGGGGATCGGCCGGATCGCGCGGGTCGGAGCCGAACCGCCGGGCGAGCTCGGGGGCGATCGACCCGAAGAACCTGACTTGCTTCTCCTGGTGGAGCGTGGCGAGTGCGGGGGTGGTCCTGGCCAGCGCCGCCAGCCTATGTGCGCGTTCGGACTGAGTGGCGTAGTGCGCGACGAGGGGGCCCATCGCGTGGCGGAGCGCGGCCCACGGGGTTTCGTCGTCGGGCCGCTGCTGCAAGGCCACCAGCAGCTCGTCGACGGCCGCCGACGTCTCGCTCGCGAAAACGTCTTCCTTCGACGGGAAGTAGCGGAAGAAGGTGCTGCGCGAGATGCCGGCGGCCGCGCAGATGTCGTCGATCGTGGTCTGCTCGTAGCCGTTGTCCAGGAACAGGTCGAGCGCCATCTCGGCCACCTGCGCCCGCATCGCGCGCCGAGCGAGTTCACGCGCACCGGGACGATGCTCGTCCCGTCCCGGCAGCCCTGTCATGCGCTGATGGTACTACACCTCTTTTTCGGTACTGTGGTTTCACAAACGGCACCTAGTCTCAGGTGCAGGCTGGCAATCCGCAGAGAGGACCGCCATGGACCGGCAAGAAGGACAGGTCAGCACGAGCGATCGACTGGACGCGCTCGTCGCCGATCTGCCGGAGGAGGAGCTGGCGCTCGTGTCGGCGGCGTCGTCGCTGGTCCCGGTCCTCAGTGCGAACGCGGAGACCGCGGATGTCACGCGGAAGCTGCCCGACGAAGTCGTCACGGCGCTGCGCAAGGAGGGACTGTTCCGCCTCGCCACGCCGCGGGCCTACGGCGGTAACGAGGCAGGCGCGTGCGCGGCGACGGCGGTCGCCGCCGAAGTGGGGCGCGGCTGCTCGTCGGCGGCCTGGGTGCTGGTGGTGTATTACAGCGCAAGTGTCGCCCTCTGGCTGTTCCCGGACGAAGTACGGCACCGGGTCTGGAGCGAGGATCCGGACGCGGCCGTGTGCGGCTCGTCCGCCGGCGCCGTGCCGGCGCGCGCCGTCCCCGGCGGGTACGTGCTCAGCGGGCGCTGGGGCTGGGCCTCGGGGGCGCACCACGCCACCTGGGCGATCCTCGACATCACGACTGGAGCCGAGGGGGCCGTACCGGAGCGCGGGATCGTCCTGGTCCCGATGAGTCAACTGTCCATCAAGGACACCTGGCACATGGCGGGGATGCGCGGCACGGGCAGCGACACCATCGTCGCGGACGAGGTCTTCGTCCCGGAGGACTACGCCCTCTTCCCGGCCCGTGCGGCCGGTGCCGCTCCCCGCACCGCGGAGATCCGGACGGCCATGCGCGTGCCCGCCCCGCAGGGCCTGATGGGCGCGCTGGCCGCGCCGGTGCTGGGGATGGGCATTGCGGCCTACGACCACATCACGCAGAAGCTGGCCGACGGCAAGCCGCTGGCCTCGGCGGTGAAGCTGCATTCCCGCGCGATCGACGCGCCCGGTGTGCAGGCGAACATCGCGGACGCGGCCATGCTCATCGACTCGGCGATCCTGCACGCCGCGCGCAGCGCCCGCGCCGTCGACCGGGCTACCCGTACCGGTGCGCGGATGACTCCGCTCGCCACCGCCCGCATCCGGATGGACGCCGGGTTCGCGGCGCGGCGGATCCGCGAGGCGGTCGACAAGCTCCTGGACGCCGGCGGCGCCGGCCGGTTCGCCGAAGCCAGCCCGGCGCAGCGGATCTGGCGCGACCTCGGTACGGCGACCCGGCATCCCGCGTTCGTTGCCGAGATCGATCGCGAGCAGTACGCCCGGATGCTGCTGGGCCTGGACGTGCGCTAGCGCGCCCCGCGACGAAAGGAGCCGGCCAGTGGAGGGGAGTACGCCGAGGCAGGCCGGTTTCGGCCGGCCGCTCGGTGCTCCCGGACGAGACGGTCGTGCTCGCAAACTCCTGGTTGACAGCTAGCCGGCCCTGGCGCGGCTCACCAGCTGTGCCACGAGCTGCTCGTCCAGGCCGGTCCCGGGCTTCGAGTCCTCAGCGTTCTCCACGTTGGTGGTTGCGCTGGGCCCGCATTCGGCGGATGCAGACACCGCAGTGCGGCAGGCCGCTGAGGACGTAGGGGTGGCGGGTGCGGGTCCGTTCGCGGGTCTTGCGGCCGGCGCCTTTGGCAGCGGCGATCTTCTGGGCGCGCTGGAAGGTCTCGACGTCGATGATCGGTTCGTGGACGATCTGCTCGGAGAAGATCCACTTGTCGCAGGTGTCACCGATGCTTCGCTCGCACCGGGCGGAGGCTCGAATGCCCGGCCCCGGGGAGGCCCACGGATGTTCAGCGCGAGCTGTGGAACGCCACTGAGGCCGTCACGGACTGACTTCCGGCGATCGGCTGCCGAGGCCGGCGACGTAGATGTCGACCTGACGGCGGGCGGCGGATTTCCAGTCCGGAACGTGGGGCAGGCCCTGCGCCAGTAACGCACCGAAGCTGACGATGTCGGCCCTGGTGACGTCGGCTCGGATCGTGCCGTCGTCCTGTCCTCGCCCGAGGATCGAGCCCAACGTCCGGTGGGCCTCGTCCCGGACGGCGACGGTGGCGTGGTCGCTGGGCACCGGGCCGCCGTGCATGGGGAGTACGAGGTCCGATCCGTGTTCGATGGTGCGCTCGAGGAAGAACCGGATGCCCTCGATCGGCGGTCCGTCGAGCGCTGCGGCCCGGCGAGCGGTTTCGAGCACGAGCTGGAACGACCGGTGCGTCAACGCGCCGAGCAGCGCCTCCCGCGAGGGGTAGTGGCGGTACACGGTCCCGACACCGACCCCGGCGTCCGCCGCGATGGTGGCCATCGGGACCGCGGTTCCTTCCCGGCGGACCGCGATGGCGGCGGCCGCGAGGACCCGGTCGCGGTTGTCGGCCGCGTCCCGCCGCGGCCCTCGCCGCCGGACGACCTTGTCCTGTTCCTCGGTCACGGCACCGATCATCGCAGCCCCGGGGTTCGCCGGCCGCGTTGACAGTCGGTTAGGCGGACGATATCGTCCGTTTAATCGACGCCAGGGAAGAAGGACCGCTGTGACGTTCACTGTCGACCCCCAGGTCGCCGCGGTCCTCGCGCCGATGTCCGAGGCCATGGCCGACGCGCCGCAGCCGGCAGTGGGCGACATCGCGACCCGTCGCGTCGCGCTCGAGGCGATGATGGCCGAGACCGCGGCGATGCAACCCACCCCGGCCGACGTGACGACCACCGATTTCCACGCCGTCGCCGACGACGGCGCGAAGGTGCTGCTGCGCTGGTACGCCAAGGACGGCGCCGAGCCCGGGCCGGCCGTGCTGTACCTGCACGGCGGCGGGATGATCCTGGGCAGCGTCGCTCTCTACGACGCACCGATCGCCCGGTACGTGTCCGCGAGCGGGGTGCCGATGGTGGCCGTCGACTACCGGCTCGCACCCGAGCACCCGGATCCCACGCCGGTCGAAGACGTCTACGCCGGGCTGCGGTGGCTCCACGACCACGCCGCCGAACTCGGCGTCGACCCGGCCCGGATCGCCGTGATGGGCGACAGTGCAGGCGGCGGCCTGGCCGCCGGGGTGACGCTGCTGGCCCGCGACCGCGGTGGACCGGCGGTGGCGCGTCAGATCCTCGTCTTCCCGATGCTCGATGACCGCACGACGACGCCGGATCCGGAGCTGGTCCCGTTCGCCACGTGGACCTATGAGGACAACGCCACCGGGTGGTCGGCGCTGCTCGGTGACCGGGCCGGCGGTCCCGACGTTTCGCCGTACGCCGCCGCGGCGCGGGCGGCCGACCTGACGGGCCTGCCGCCGACGTACCTCGAGGTCGGCCAGCTCGACATCTTCCGCGACGAGGACCTCGACTACGCCCGGCGGCTCGGCGCAGCCGGGGTCGACGTGGAGTTCCACCTGCACCCCGGTGTACCGCACGAGTTCGACACGTTCGCCTGGGACACCGACGTCGCCCGCCGCGCGGTCGCCGATCGCCTGCGTGCCCTCGGCTCCTTCTGACCGTCCACTTCGAACGGAGCCACCCGATGAGCATGGCCTACCTCGCCCAGCCCGACCAGCAGCAGAAACTGGAGTGGCTCGACGGCGGGACGCTGTCCATCCTGCTCGACAGCGCTGCCACCGACGGTCAGCTCATGGTCGGCCGGTTCGACGTCGAGAAGGGTGAAGCGCCGCCGTTCCACTTGCACACCAAGGAAGACGAAGTCTTCATGCTCATCAAAGGCACCGCGCTGGTCTGGGTCGGCGAGGACGAGATGGAGCTGGCGGAGGGCGGCATCGTCTTCCTGCCCAAGAACATCCCGCACGCCTACCGCATCACGTCCGCGAAGGCCGACCTGCTGATGATCAACACCCCGGCGGGCATCGAGGGCATGTTCCGCCACGCCGGCCGCGACCGGGCCGAACCGCGCCCGGACGGCTTCGAGATCTCCCCGGACCGGATGGCCGAGGCGGCGGAGAAGTTCGGGAACGTCATCGTGGGCCCGCCCCGCTGAGCGGTGGGGTTCGTCGTGGCGGACCTCGAGGCGGGAGCTTCGACCGAGATGATCATCCGCATTCCGCGCCGCGAACTCGCGTACTGGAAAGAAGAGCTGCACGCGTGGATCATCGAATACCGCGTGCCCGGCCGGCGGTGACCGGCCGTCACCATGAACCGGCCCGCGGTCAGCGGGCCCGGGCACCGGCTTTGGTGGTGAAGCGGAACTCGATGGTCACCGGCAGGGTGTCGAGGTCCAGGGCCTGGCGCAGCCGCGGCAGACCGTGGGTCTCGAGCCGGACCCGGATGGCGGTCGGGTCGCCGTCCTGTTCGGTGCCGAGCACCAGGGCCAGCGCCGGGTTGTCGTGGGTTCCGGCGAGGGTCGCGTGTGCGGAGCGGACGCCCGGGTAGGTCTCGACCTCGGCGAGGAACGGCGCGACGGCGGTGCCGGCGGCCAGCTCGGTGCGCCCGCGGCCGGGGTCGGTCTCGAAGCGCCAGGTGTGGGTCTTCGGTTTCCGGGTCAGCTGCGCGGCCAGCCAGCGCAGCAGGAGCAGGCCGAGGATGATCGCGCCCGCGGCGACGACGTACCAGACCCAGGTCGGCGGAGCCACGGTACCGGGCGCGAGCGCGGATTCCGAAGCCACCAGCGTGAGCTTCCCGAAGTGCGTGGCGACGGTGAATCCGCCTGCGGCCAGCAGCGCCGAGCCGAGGAACCCGAGCACCGTGCGGTTCAGCCGGGCCGGACGGTTGAGGCCGCTCATCGGGTGCTCCTGGTGGACTTGATCCGGACCTTGACCGCGGGCGCGGTGGCCGGGGCGATCTGGGCGAGCCGCCCTTCGATCGCCGAGCGTACGGCCTCGGGTAACCCTTCGACATTCGTCCGCGCCGTGCGGATCCGGGCGATCACTTTGCGCCGCTTGACCTTCAGCTTCGCGTCGGACACACCGTCCACATCGGACGCCGCGACGCGCAACGTCGAGCGGTAGCTGTGCCGGGAAGCACCTGAATCGATCTCGCCCTGTAAAGGAAGGACGACGAGCTTGCCCGGTAGTACCGCCGCCGCGAGCAGTATCAGCCCGACCAGTGCGGCGGCGCCGCCGGCCACGGCCGGGACGACGTCGTTCCAGCGCATGCTGTGCAGCCACCCGGCGACCTGCTCGTAGCCGATCAGCGGTGTCCGGCCGAGGAGCAGCTGGATCGCCTCGATCGCGGCGAGGACGCAGGCGGCGAGCAGTACCAGCGCCGTGAGCACGGCCGGGGTGCTGCGGCGGGGTCGGCGTTTCACCGGATCCTCCGAGCTGTGGTGGTCTCGGTGTGCAGGGCGGTCACGGTGATGTCGACTCGTTCGACGGTGAGACCGGTGAGTTCCGCGACCCGGGTCACGAGGTGGTCGCGGGTGGCTTCGGTGGTCGCGCGGACCGGCTGGGGGTAGCTGATCGACAGCCGCACGGTCAGGGCGGCGGTGTCGCCGGTGACCGTGGCGGTGACCTTGGCGCCGCGGTCGAGGTTCTCCGCGCCCACGGCCACCCCGAGAACACGGGAGGCGGAGCCGCCGACGCCGGTGATCTCGGTGACCGCGTGGGCGGCGATGCGCTCGACGGCATCGTCGGTGATGGTCAGGGCGCCGCGGTCACCGGGATCGGCTGACGCTCGGTCCGCGGTGTGCGCGAGGGTCGCGGTGCTCATGGTGTGGTCAGCCCCGATCCCGGCCGGAGAGCGCGGAGATGTCCAGCTTGCCGTCCAGGAACCGGCCGACCAGCAGGCCGAGCCCGCCGAGGACGAGGACCAGCAGGAAAGCCCCGAAGCCGCCGAACGCGGCGGCGAGGCCCAGGACGAGCCCGGTCAGCAGGCCTGTTCGGGTGTGGTTCACGGGATCTCCTCGATGACGGCGGCCACGACGGTCGCGGTGGGTGCGGCGATGTCGCCGATGTGGACGTGCACCGGCCGGCCGGCCGGTCCGAGGGCGCCGCGGACCGCGGCGCCGATCTCGGCGGCGGTGGCCGGGTAGCGGCCGGTGACGCCGATGGCGATCTCGGTGGGCCGGACCCGGACGCCGGGGACGCGACGGCCGGGCAGCAGGGTGGCGATCTCCCCGAAGTGGCCGCTGTGCAGGCCGGCGACCTGCGGGAGCGCGGTCACCAGCGTGGCGAGGGCGGCGGCGTCGGGCTCGACGCCGGCGGTCACAGGACGCGGCCGGTTTCGGTGGTGTCGGCGGCCACGTCGTCGCCCGGGAGGTGGACGTCGGAGACGCCGATGTTGACCTCGACGACCTCGAGCCCGGTCATCGTCTCGACGGCGGTGATGACGTTGCGCCGCACCGAGCGGGCGAGGTCGGTGATGGAGACGCCGTATTCGACGAGGATCTGCAGGTCGATCGCGGCCTGTCGCTCGCCGACCTCGACGGCCACGCCCTGGCCGGCGGACGCGGTCGCACCGGGGATCCGCTCGCGCAGGGAGTTGAAGGCTCGCGAGGCGCCGCCGCCGAGGGCGTGGACGCCCGCGATCTCGCGGGTGGCGAGCCCGGCGACCTTCTGGACGACGACGTCGGAGATGGTCGTGGTGCCGTGCGCGGAGGACAGTGCACCGCTTTCGCGCTCCACCACCGTGGTGTCCGAGTGGGCCGGGGTCTTCGCGGTGCTGCTGGTGCGGGCCGGGTTCGTCATGGGACTCCTTCGGGTCTGGCAGTGCGGGTGGATCCCGCTTGCCTGGACCCCTGATGGACCCGGCCGGCCGGAGAACGTCACGGGGTGGCGGACGTGGCGCAACTCTCGCCGGCTTCGTGTTTGAGTTCGGTGGCGTCGTCAAAGCCGACAATCCGCCGACGCGTACTTCCCTGGCATGCGGGTATTCCCCGAGCCGGGGCTGCCGGCGACCGAACTGGTCAGCAACGCGGCCGGTTGAGGTTCACTCGGCGAGCTGCTCGCGCAGTTCGCGCAGGATCTTGCCGAGCAGGCGGGAAACCTGCATTTGCGAAACACCGACCCGGGCGGCGATCTGGGACTGGCTCATGCCGTCGAAGAACCGCATCGTGACGATGGCCTGTTCTCGCTCGGGCAAGCGCCGCAGCAGGGGCGCCACGGTTTCGTGGTCGTCGACGAGTTCGATCCGGGCGTCGAGGCCACCCATCGAATCGGCCACGGTGGTGGTGCCATCGCCTTTACCGGTGGGCCGGTCCAGGGACGACGCTTCGTAGGCGTTCGCGGCCAGCAGGCCTTCGCGCACCGTCTCGACGTCGATGCCGAGGTGGCCGGCCAGCTCGCTCGGTGTGGGGGCCCGGCCGAGAGCCTGCGCGAGCTGCCTGGTCCCCTTGGTGAGCTGGGCACTCAGGTCCTTCAGTCCCCGCGGAACACGCATGGACCAGCCGGTGTCGCGGAAGAACCGGCGGACCTCACCCATCACCGTCGGGACCGCGAAGGACAGGAAGTCCGACCGCTGTGCGGGTTCGAACCGGTCGACAGCTTTCACCAGCCCGATCCGGGCGACCTGGACGAGGTCGTCGCGCGGCTGGCCTCGCCCGGTGAAGCGGGCGGCGATGTGCTCGGCGAGGGGCAGGTGCGCGAGGATCAGCTGTTCGCGCAGTCGCCTGCGGCCCGGATGGCCGACCGGCAGTCCGGCCAGCTCGTCGAACAGTGGCCGGTAGCGCGAGTAGTCGTTGTTCTTGCGGCGACGGCCGGGTCCGGGGATCCGGAGTTCGGTCGAAACGACTATGGCTTTCCGGCCCGCCACGGCCGCCCTCGGCGTGCCGCGCTCCGACGGCGCGCTGCCGATTCCGCCATCTGCGGCTGTGGCCGGCGGGTCGAAACCGGGGGCGAACTCGATCACGCTGCACGCCCGCATGCGGTCTCCTGTCGTTGCCACGGAGATACCCACCACCACGGGCGGCAAACATGACCAAGCGACAAGGCAGATCTCGTCGATGCCGATCGGGGCCGGTCCGCTGTCACAGGCCGGCGGAGGGGCTGCGCGCCCCATGCCCACGAGTCCGCCACGACGATCGCCTGGACATGGTCGTTGGTCGCGACGTGCCAGGCGTCGTGGAGCGGGCGCATGCCGCTGCTGATGTCCTCATCGTCATGACGGCCTTTCGGTATCGTGCAGGGCCAGCCACGTGCACAGGCCGGCCAAGGCCAGTTCCGGGACCGCGCAGACGAGTGCCTGGGTGACCTCGGTGCCGGCCTGGGCGGTCAGGACGTCGAACCAGGCGTCCATCACCATGAGCGCCGCGACCGCCGATGCCGAGAGGCGGGCGCGGTCGTCGCCGTGGTGGACCAAACGCGCGGTGATCGCGCAGCCGAGCGCCATGGCCAGGTCGAGTCCGATCCACACGGCCGGCCAGTGCCGCACCTGCGTGGTCGCGGGCAGGGACCGGCCCAGTACGAACACCCACGGCACCATGGCCGCGGCGACCGCGCCGAGCACCCTGGGCGCCCAGCGGTTCCGGGGTCGCGCCCGCATCCTCGCCGTGAGCGGCGGCCGGGGTATCGTCCGAACGGTCATGGGATTCCTCCACCGAAGTCGTGGTGATGCCGCCGGCGTCGGCGGCCCTGCGGCGAAACCTTGCCGCCGCGGCCGGCCGAGATCAGTAGCCCACGGTTCCGGCTTCGTGGTGGTGCCTGCTACCGCACCGATCCGGGTGCCTGCATGATGGTCCCGCCGGACCGGTCTCGATTACCGTTGGATCATGGACACGCCACGACGTACGCCGACCGCCGCTTCGGCGGCTTTCGGGTTCGTCGCGGCGGGGGTGTCCGTGCAGCTGATCACGCTCGGGATCACCACCGCACTCTGGTTCGGCCTGCACCTGACCGACGTGAAGTTCGCCAGGGACGTCGTCCTGGGTGGCGTGGTCTTCACGGCTCTCGTGCTGCTGGCCGTGTCCCCGGTGCTGACCGCGGTTCAGCGGAACCGGCTGCGCGCCGTGCTCGGCATGGACATCCCGCCGGACACCGCGAGGAGGTGGACCTGGCGCGGCCTCGCGGCGACCGGGCGGCAGTTCGGCTACCACGCCGTGGTGGCGCCCGTCCTGGCCGCGTATGCGCTGCTGGCGGCCATCGCGTGGACGGCCGGTGTCGTCCTGGCCGGGATCGTCGCGTACCTGCTGGTGCTCCCGGCCGTCAGTCTGCTGCGCACCACCGGTGACGCCCGGCATGCCGCACTCGGCGCGGTTCGACCGGTCTTGGCGGCCGGATCACGCACGGCCGGCCTCGTCGCCCAGCTGGACGTCTGGGCGGCGGACGCGCTGCTCGGCCCGAACCGGCTGCACCGCCGGCTGGTGGATCTGGCCGAAAGCCGTGCGGGCGTCGTGGACGCCGCGGATGCCGAACGCCGCCGGATCGAGCGCGACCTGCACGACGGCGCCCAGCAGCGGCTGGTGTCGCTGGCCATGAACCTCGGCCTGGCCCGCGCCGGCCTGCCCGACCTCCCCGACGAGGCGAAACAGGTGATCGTCGACGCGCACGAGGAGGCCAAGGAAGCCCTGGCCGAGCTCCGCACCCTGGTTCGCGGCCTGCATCCCGCCATCCTGGACGACCGGGGCCTGGACGCGGCGTTGTCCGGCATCGCCGCGCGGGCCCCGGTTCCGGTCCGGCTTCGGGTGGACATGGCTGCGCGGGCGTCCCCGACCGTCGAGGCGGTCGCCTACTTCATGGTCGCGGAGGCGCTGGCCAACATCGCCAAGCACGCCCACGCCAGTTGTGCCGGGATCGAGGTGCGGCGGCTCGAGGACGTGCTGACGGTGATCGTGACCGACGACGGCGTCGGTGGGGCCGATCCGTCCCGCGGGACCGGGCTGACCGGCTTGGCGCACCGGGTGCGCTCGGTCGACGGCATCCTGTCGGTGAGCAGCCCGGCCGGTGGGCCGACCAGCGTGACCGCGGAGCTGCCGTGCGCGTCGTGATCGCCGAGGACTCGGTCCTGCTCCAAGCCGGTCTGGCCCGGCTGCTCGGCGTGGCCGGGATCGAGGTCGCCGCCACCGTCGGCGACGCGGAAGCGTTGCTGGCTGCGGTCGCCGAACACCGTCCCGACGCGGCGATCGTCGATGTGCGGATGCCACCCACCCACACCGACGAAGGCATCAAGGCGGCCCTGGTGATCCGCCGCCAATGGCCCGCGGTGGCGGTCCTGATGCTGTCCCAGTACGTCGAGGAGCGTTACGCCGCCGACCTGCTGTCGGCCAACACCAGCAAGGTCGGCTACCTGCTGAAAGACCGGGTGGCCGACGTCGCCGAGTTCGTCGACGCGCTACGCCGGGTCGCTTCCGGCGGCACGGCGCTGGATCCCGAGGTCGTCGCACAGTTGCTGCTGCGCCACACCAACGGCCCGCTCGACCGGCTCACCCCGCGCGAGCGTGAGGTACTCGCCCACATGGCCGAAGGCCGCGCCAACGCCGACATCGCCGAAACGCTGGTCATCACCGAAAGCGCTGTCGCCAAGCACATCAACGGCATCTTCGCCAAGCTCGACCTGGCGCCGGGCGACGGCGACCGCCGGGTACTCGCCGTGCTGCGCTACTTGCGGGAAGGGTGACCCGCACCAAGTCGATGCCGGCTCGCGGAAGGCCTACAGGTAGTGGCGCTGAGCGTGCTTGGTCGCGGAGTAGGTCTCGTGGGCCTTCCGCGTGGATTCGAGTTCGGCGACCTGGCTGACCGGCACGTCCCACCACGCGGATCCCGGCGGGTTGGGGCCGTGCAGGTCGGTTTCGACGTGCACGACGGTCGTCGCCGGGTTCGCCTTCGCCTGCGCGATCGCCGTCGTGAATTCATCCACTGTGGACGCACGCAGGACGGTGGCGCCGAGGCTGGCCGCGTTCGCCGCCAGGTCGACCGGCAGGACACCGCCTTCGAGCAGGCCCGAGTCGTCGCTGCGGTACCGGTACGACGTGCCGAAGCGTTGCGAGCCCAGTGCTTCCGACAGCGCGCCGATCGAGGCGAACCCGTGGTTCTGCACGAGCACGATGATCACCTTGAGGCCTTCGGCGATCATCGTGACGATCTCCTGGGCCATCATCAGGTACGAGCCGTCGCCGACGAGCACGACGACCTCGCGATCCGGCGCGGCCATCTTCGCGCCCACGCCGGCGGCGACCTCGTAGCCCATGCACGAGTAGGCGTACTCGACGTGGTAGGCCTTCGGATCCCGGGCCCGCCAGAGCATCTGCAGGTCGCCGGGCATCGACCCGGCGGCGTTGATCACGACGTCCCGGTCGTCGAGCGCCTGGTTGAGTGCGCCGAGGATCTCCGTCTGGGCGGGCAACGGGCCGTGGCCGAGACTGAAGCACGCGTCGGCCTTGCGGTTCCAGTCGTCGGCCAGCATGCGGGTCCGCGTGCGGTACGCCTCGTCGACCTGCCAGCCGGACAGGGCACCGTGCAGGGCTTCGATGCCGCGTTTCGCGTCCGCGAGCACCATGTCCGCGGAGTGCTTCGCGGCGTCGAGGCGCGCGACGTTGAGGTTCACGAACCGCACCGCCGGGTTGCCGAACACGGTGTGCGAGGCGGTCGTGAAGTCGCTGTAGCGCGTCCCGATGCCGAGGACTACGTCCGCTTCGGCGGCCAGGGCATTGGCCGCCGACGTGCCGGTGGAGCCGAGGCCGCCCACCGCGCACGGGTGGTCCCACGCCACCGCGCCCTTGCCGGCGTGGGTGTCGGCGACCGGGATCCCGGTCGCCTCGGCGAAGGCCCGCAGCTGCTGCTCGGCTCCGGCGTAGACGACCCCGCCACCGGCGACGATCAGCGGCGCCTTCGCGCTCCGCAGCGCGTCGGCCGCCCGCGCCAGCGCGTCGGGCTCGGGCAGCGGACGGCCGACGTGCCAGACGCGGCGCCGGAAGAACTCCTCCGGCCAGTCATGGGCCTCGGCCTGGACGTCCTGCGGCAGGCACAGGGTCACCGCACCGGTCTCGACCGGGTCGGTGAGCACCCGCATCGCGGCGAGGGCGGCCGGGATGAGCTGCTCGGGCCGGGTGATGCGGTCGAAGTACTTCGAGACCGGCCGGAACGCGTCGTTGACCGTGACATCGCCGCCGCGGGTGTCCTCCAGCTGCTGCAGCACCGGGTCCGGCGACCGGGTGGCGAACACGTCGCTCGGCAGCAGCAGCACCGGCAGCCGGTTCGTGGTCGCCAGTGCGGCACCGGTGATCATGTTCGTCGAGCCGGGGCCGGTCGAGGCGGTGCAGGCGAAGGCCTGCAGGCGGTTGCGCATCTTCGCGAACGCGGTGGCCGCGTGCACCTGGCCCTGTTCGTTGCGCGCCAGGTGGTACGGCAAGCCGGCTTCGCCCGTGCGGGCGGCCTGCAGCAATGCCTGCCCGATGCCGGCGACATTGCCGTGGCCGAAGATCCCCCACACCCCGGGGATCAGCCGCTGCTCCACGCCGTCGCGCTCCGAGTACTGGTTCGCGAGGAACCGCACCAGGGCCTGCGCGGTGGTGAGTCTCATCGTGTGCCTCCGAAGGGCAGCCGGCGGTCGAGGTCCTGCGACTCCCAGGTCCGGCGGACCCAGCCGTGCGCGGGGTCGTCGCAGATCAGCCAGGCCCGCTCCGGTCCGGGGCCGGCCATGACGTTGAGGTAGTAGAGGTCGTACCCGGGCGCGGCCATCGACGGGCCGTGCCAGCCGTGCGGGACCAGCACGACGTCGCCCGAGCGCACCTCGGCGAGCACGTCGATCGGCCGCTCGTCGGTGCCGTGGACGCGCTGGTAGCCCATACCGCCACCGCCGACCTCGAAGTAGTAGATCTCCTCGAGTTCGCTCTCGCCTTCGCGGGCTTCGTCGTGCTTGTGCGGCGGGTAGGACGACCAGTTGCCACCCGGGGTGAGCACCTCGCACACCAGCAGCCGGCCGGCGTCGAAGGTGTGCGGCAGGCAGTAGTTGTGCACCTGGCGGGAACAGGTGCCCGCGCCGCGCAGCTCGATCGGGACGTTTTCCGCGGGGCCGTAACGCGCGGCGAGCTTCGTCGTGGTGCGGGCCGCGGGGAGTGCGAAGCGGCCGGTGCCGGTGATCGTCGCCTCGATGTCTCTAGGCAGGTAGGCGAAATCGGTGACACCGTCGAACACGCCGGTGCGCCCGGTGAGGGCGAAGGTTTCTCCCGCCACCTCGACGGTGCAGTGACCGGAAAGTGGCAGCACGATGCACTCACTGTCCCCGGTGGACACTGCCCGCGCGTCGTGGTCCAGAGCCAGGATGCGCAGCCCGGAGAAACCCCAGCCCGCCGACTCCGGTGTGACGACGAGCTCGAACGGGTCCTCGGCGGTGCTGCCTGCCTGCCGGTGCAGCAGCTTGTCAGACACTTTCGGCAAGCCTTTCCAGTACTTGTTCCTCGGTGGGCATCGCGTCCGAACACGCCAGTTCGCCGGCCACGTGCGCGCCGGCCGCGTTCGCGAACCGCATGATCCGCTCGGTCTCCCAGCCCGACAGCAGGCCGTGGCACAGCGCGCCGCCGAACGCGTCGCCCGCGCCCAGGCCGTTGACCACCTCGACCGGCACCGGTGGGACCTGCACCTCACCGGAATCGTCCACCGCGAGCACACCCTTCGGGCCCTGCTTGACCACCGCGAGCGAGATTCCCCTGTCCCGCAAGGCCTTCGCTGCCTCCCGCGGCTCCCGTGTCGCGACCGCCGTCTCGACTTCGTCGAGGTTCCCCACGGCGACGGTGACGTGGTCCAAAGCCTTGCTCACCCACTCGTGGGCCTGCTCGCGGGAGTCCCAGAACATCGGCCGGTAGTCCAGGTCGAGGATCGTGATCCCCCGGCGACCGCGGGCTTCCAGCGCCTCGAGCGTGGTCGACCGGCTCGGCTCCTGGCACAGGCCGGTCGCGGTGATCCAGAAGATCCGCGCGTCACGGATGGCGTCCAGGTCGAGGTCGGCGGGATGCAGGTCCAGGTCCGGTGCCTGCGGGAAGCGGTAGAAGTACAGGGGGAAGTCGTCCGGCGGGAAGATCTCGCAGAACGTGACCGGCGTCGGCAGGAGCAGGCTCGTGCCGACGAACCTGTCGTCCACGCCGTAGTCCCGCAGGGCGCGGTGGACGAACCGGCCGAACGGATCGTCGCCGGTCTTGGTCACCACCGCCGAGCTTCGTCCGTACCGCGCCGCCGCCACCGCGACGTTGGTGGCGGTCCCGCCGAGGTACTTGCCGAACGAGGACACGTCCTCCAGCCCGACGCCCGTCTGCAGCGGGTAGATGTCCACCCCGACCCGGCCCATGGTGACGAGATCGAACGGTGCGGCCATCGGGTTTCCTCTCGAAGCGGACACGTCTGCCACGGGCCGGCTCCGCCTTTCGTGGAGCTCGATCGCGTTCCCCGCGGGATCGGTGAGGAAGGACTGCCGGGCGGCGCCGATCGGGACGGGGTCGCTCACCACGACCCCGTCCGCGCGCAACCGCCGGATCGCCCCGTCGAGATCGGCGACCAGGACGGCGAAATGCCGGCCTCGCGCCGTCGACGGGGCACCTTCCACGAGGTGGATCTGCTGGTCGCCGACGTCGAGCCACGCGCCGGGCCCCAGCCCGGCCGGACGGTCGGTGCGGAGCCGGAAACCCAGCGTCCGCGTGTAGAAACCGACCGCCCGCTCCAGGTCGTCCACGACGAGGGCCACGTGGTGGATCCCCGTCATGCCTCACCGCTCGGCTCGTGCAGCGCACCCATGTCGGAAACCTGCACGCTGTCGATCTCGTGCTTGAGCGCGTCGAGCTCGGCGCCGCCGGCCATGTGGTGGGTCAGGTCGTCGAGGGTGAGCTCGGCGCGGGTCGCGTTGAGCTCGACTTCGCCCTGCCGCAGCACGACGAAGTGGTTGCCCACCATGAACGCGTGGTGCGGGTTGTGCGTGATGAAGATGACGCCGAGACCGGCATCCCGCGCCGCGGCGACGTACTTGAGCACGACACCCGACTGCTTCACACCCAGCGCGGCCGTGGGTTCGTCGAGGATGAGCACGCGAGCACCGAAGTAGATGGCTCGCGCGATCGCGACGCACTGGCGTTGCCCGCCGGACAGGCTGGCGATCGGCTGGTCGATGTCGGGCAGCTCGATGCCCATCTTCCGCAGCTCGGCGTCGGTCGTCTCGCGCATCGCGTCCGCGTCGATGCGCTTGAACGGGCCGGATCCGCGCGTGATTTCCGAGCCGAGGAAGAAGTTGCGCCACACCGGCATCAACGGCACCACGGCGAGGTCCTGGTACACCGTGGCGATGCCGCGGTCCAAGGCTTGCCGTGGTGAGGCGAACCGGGTTTCGGTGCCGTCCACGCGGTAGCCGCCGGCGTCGTGACCGTGCAACCCCGAGATGATCTTGATCAGGGTCGACTTCCCGGCGCCGTTGTCGCCGAGCACGCACGTGACCTCGCCCGCCCGGACGGTGATGCTGACTCCGCGCAGGGCGGTGATGTTGCCGTAGTTTTTGCCGACTTCTTCCAGTTCCACCAGGGGAGTGGTCATGGTTACCTCCGGGAGGTGCGCAGCCGCACCCACATGTTGAGCAGCGTCGCCACGAGCAGGACGGCGCCGACGAAGAACTTCACCCAGTCCGGGTTCCAGCCGGCGTAGACGATTCCTTGGGTGGTCGCGCCGAAGATCAGCGCGCCGATGGCGCCGCCGATCGCCGAGCCGTAGCCACCGGTGAGCAGGCACCCGCCGACCACCGCGGCGGCGATGTAGAACAACTCGTTCCCGACGCCGATGCCGGACTGCACCGAGTCGAAGGCGAACAGCTGGTGCATGCCGAGGAACCAGGCACCGAACCCGACCGTCATGAACAGCCCGATCTTGGTCGCCTTGACCGGGACACCGACCGCACGCGCGGAGTCGGCCTGCCCGCCGACCGCGGTGATCCAGTTGCCGGTGCGGGTGCGCAGCAGGACCCAGGTCGCGATCGCGACGAACAGGATCCACCAGAAGACGGTGATCTTGACCGCGACACCGCCGAAGTGGACGTCGGCGGCGAAGACGGCCTTGGCCGAGGCGAAGCCGGACATGTCGGCGATCGAGTCGGTCGCCACGTTGCCGGTGACCAGCTTCGTGATGGCGAGGTTGAGTCCCTGCAGCATCAGGAACGTGGCCAGGGTGATGAGGAAGCTCGGCAATCTCGTGCGCATCACGAGGTAGCCGTTGAGGAACCCGAGGCCGAGGGAGACGACGAGCGCGAACAGCACACCGACCCACACGTTGAGGGTCAGCTGGAACGCGAACATCGAGCCGACCAGGGACGAGGTCGTGACGGCGACGCCCGCCGAGAGGTCGAACTCGCCGCCGATCATCAGCAGCGCGACGCCGACGGTCACGATGCCGAGGGTGGAGCTGGAATAGAGCACGGTGGACAGCGCGGCGGCCTCGCGGAACGGCGGGGCCACCACGAAGAACAGGACGAACACGGCGATGGCGCCGAGCAGGGAACTCAGTTCCGGGCGGGCGACGATGCGGCGGCCGGCCGAGCGCTGCCGCACCTGCGCGTGCGAGCGCGGTGCTGCCGGGACGGGCGCGAGTGCTTGAGTCATCGGAATCCTCCCTGCTACCGCGTGCCCCGGTCGGCGAAGGTCGCGACCTTGTCGACGTTGGACTTGTCGATGAACGCGGGGCCGGTCAGCACCGTGGCGCTGGTGCCGCCGCTGTAGTTGCCGTTGTACTTGTAGAGCCACAGCGCATCGACGGCGAGATAACCCTGCAGGAACGGCTGCTGGTCCACGGCCCACAGCACGGATCCGTCCTTGATGGCGGACACGATCTGCTTGTTGAGGTCGAAGGTGACGACCTTCGCCGCACTGCCCGCGCCTTGCACGGACTTGCCGGCCAGCAGGGCGATCGGGGCGCCGAGGGTGACGACGTAGTCGATGCTGCGGTCCTGCTGCAGCTTGGCCTGGATGGTCGACTGGGTCGCGGCCGGGTCCTGGCCGTTGACGTAGAGGGTTTCGGTGGTGCCCTTGAAGGTCTGCTTGACGCCGTTGCAGCGGGCCTCCAGCTGGGCCTGCCCCTGGGCCTGGATGACGCAGAGGGCGTGCTTGGCGCCGGCTTCGGTGAGCTTGGTGCCGAAGGCCTGGCCGGCGATCGACTCGTCCTGGCCGAAGAACTCGAGCAGGCCCAGCTGCTTCCACTGGTCGGCACCGGCGTTGAGCCCGGCGATCGGGATGCCGGCCGCCTTCGCTTTGGCGATGCCGTCGGCGAGCGCGGCCGCGTTGGGCACGGTCAGCGCGATCCCGTCCGGTTTCTGGTCGACCGCGTTCTGCAGGAGCGTGGCCTGCTTGGACGCGTCGACGTCGTTGGTGTAGACGAAGTCGACGTTGTCCTTGGCCGCCGCGGCCTGCGCGCCCTTCTGGATGATGTCCCAGAACGTGTCGCCGGAGGGGGCGTGCGTGATCATGATGACCTTCATCTTCGGCGTGCCGGCCTGGCCGGCGGCGAGCTGCGCGCCTTGGGTGTCGGCGGTCTTCCCGCCTGTGCTGCTGCAGGCGGCGAGCACGAGCGTGGCCGCCGCGGCGAGGGTGGTCAGGGTGAACTTGGCGGATCTTTTCATCGCTGCACTCCTTTGTGCGCTCTGCGAGGGGATCAGAAGGTCGAACCGAAGTGCTTTTCCGCCAGCGCGGAAGCCTTGTCCCGCTGGCGGACGCTGATCTCTTCGGCGTGTTCTTCCCAGCCGAAGACGCACGAGGAGACGACGCCGTCGAAGCCGATCGAGGCGAGCGCGGCGAAGACCTCGTCGAAGTCGACTTCACCACGGCCGATCTCGGCGTGCTGGTGGACGCGCGCGGTCGACTCCGGTGGGTTGACGATGTAACGCAGGCCGTGCGAGGCGGTGTGGTCGAGGGTGTCGGCCAGGTGCACGTGGGTGAGCTTTTCCGCGGCGGCGGTGATGATGCCGGTGGCGTCGTCGCCCTGGTGGAAGGTATGCGGGGTGCAGTAGAGGAAGGAGATCCAGTCCTTGTTCAGCCCGCGGACCAGTTCGACCGCGGCGTGACCGTCCTCGATGAAGTCGTCGGGGTGCGGCTCGAGCACGAGCTTGACGCCCTCGCGCTCGAACACCGGGGCCAGTTCGTCCATCGACCGCAGGAACTGGCTCTCGGCCAGCTCAGGGCTCTCCGGGCGACCGTTGAACTCGGAGTTCATGGTGTCCACGCCGAGGTCGGCGGTGATCCGGATGGCCCGTTTCCAGGCCCGCACCGCGGCTTGGCGTTCCTGCTCCCCGGGACCGGACCAGCGCAGGACCGGAAGCACCGAGGCGATGCCGACTCCGGCGTCGGCGGCGCGTTTGCGCAGCTTGGCGACCGTGGCGTCGTCGGCACGGGGATGGCGGAAGAAGGGGATGAAGTCCGCCTTGGGCGAGAGCTCCATCCAGGAATACCCCATCCGCGCGACCACATCGGGCAGGTCGAGCACCGAGTGGGTCGCGTAGAACATCTGCGGGTCGAGTGCGAGTTTCATGGCGTTCCTCAGAGGCCGGTGGCCGCGCTGTGCAGGCTCTTCGCGGCGAGCGCGAGCCCTTCGGTCCGGGAGTAGGCGGCGTCTTCGTGCTCGATGTTCACGGCCATGTCCGGGTCGACGTCGGCGAGCGCACGCAGGAACCCGGTCCAGTACCCGACGTCGTGCCCGATGCCGACGGCGACGAACTTCCAGGCCGGGTTCTCCGGCCAGGCGGCGCACCAGAAGCCGTAGCCGGTCGGGACTTTGCCCGGGGCGTCGGCGGGTACGCGGGTGAACGAGGTGTCCAGGACGCCGCGGATGTCCGCGCCCGGGCAGAGCATCGCGTCCTTGGCCGCGGCGTGGAACACCAGCGGACCGAGCCACTTGATCGACGCGACGATGTCCATGCCCTGCCACATCAGATGTGACGGGTCCAGCTCCGCGCCGACGTTCGTCGCGCCGGTCTCGTCGACCAGCCGCTTGAGCGTGACGGGGGAGAAGACGACGTTGTGCGGGTGCATCTCGATCGCCACCCGGACGTCGTTCTCCCGGGCCAGCGCGTCGATCTCCGTCCAGAACGCCACGGCGACGCCCCACTGGTAGTCCAGGACGTCCAGGTAGACGCCGTCCCAGGGGTTCACGACCCACGAGGGGTACTGGGCGTCCGGGTCGGAGCCGGGGGTGCCGGACATGGTCACGACGTGCTTGACGCCGAGCAGGCCGGCGAGCCGGATGGTGCGGCGGAGGTCGTCGGCGTGCTTCGGCCCGACTCCCGGCAGCGGGTTGAGCGGGTTGCCGTTGCAGTTGAGGCCGGTCAGCTCCATCCCGCGCTCGGCGAAGATCGCGAGGTACTCCGCGCGCGCGGTCGCCGAGGACAGCAGCAGGTCCACGGGGCAGTGCGGGGACGGGATGAAGCCGCCGGTGTTGACCTCCACGGACGTGAGGCCGTTCTCCTGCAGGACGTCGAGTGCTTCGGTGAGGGTGCGGTCGTGCAGGCAGGCGGTGTAGGCGCCGAGCTTGAGGGGCATCGTGGCTCTCCTTCGCGGGTCAGGCGGCGGGCGGGACGTCGACGGCGGCGCCGCCGGAACGGGAGGACTCGACGACGGCCTGGATGATCTCCAGCGTGTGCAACGCGTCGGCGAAGGTGGCGCAGGCGGGGATGGGGTTGTCCACGCCGGCGACCTGGTCGAGGAACGCGCGGGCCTGGTAGGTGAAGTTGTCGCCGTTGGAAGCGCCCACGCCGGGGGCTTCCATGGGCACGCCGCCGGCGAAGTAGGGCAGGTTCGGGCCGGCGATGATCTGCCGGGCGCCCCGCGTGCGGGCGTCGGGCTGGGCGTCGTCGAAGAGGTACTCGGCGGGGCGGTGCTGGTCGAACGCGGCGCGCCCGCCGACGCCGAGTACGTCGAAGGCGAGCCCGTTGGGCAGGCCGAAAGCGGTACGGGACACCGAGAACGTGCCGATCAGGCCGGAGGCGAAGCGGGCGGTGAAGGTGGCGCTGTCCTCGTTCTCGACCTCGCCGAGCTCGTCGGAGACCGGGGCGGCGTTGTGCCCGACGACCGCGCCGAGCGGCAAGGGCCGCTTGCCGATCGAGGTGGACAGCTGAGCTCCGGACACGGAGACGATCGGGCCGGCGACGTACTCCGCCGCGTCGATGACGTGGGAGCCGACGTCGCCGAGTGCCCCGGACCCGGGGCCGCCCTTGTACCGCCAGCTCAGCGGGCTCTTCGGGTCGGTGGCGTAGTCGGCCCAGTAGCGGCCGCCGAACAGGGTCAGGTCGCCGAGTTCACGGTTGCGGACGTGGTCGCGGATCGCGGCGATCCCGGGCGCGCGCCGGAAGGTGTACCCGACCGCGGTGACGACGTCGGCGCCGCCCTCGAGCGCGACCATCGCGCGGGCGTCCTCAAGGGACCCGGCCAGGGGCTTTTCGCACAGCACGTGCTTGCCCGCGGCGACCAGAGCCTCGGCGAGCGGCCGGTGCAGGGCGTTGCCGACGACGATGCTCACCGCGTCGATCGACGGGTCTTCGGCCACGGCTTCCCAGCTGGGGAGGGCCTTCTCGAAGCCGTATCGCCGCGCCGCGTCTTCGCCGAGTTCGACGTTCGCGTCGGCGATCGCGGCGAGCCGCACCGGCGGGAGGCCGGCGCCGAAGACGGTGTGCACGTTGCGGTAGCCGGCGGCGTGGCTGCGGCCGGCCATCCCGGCGCCGATCACCGCGACGGAGATGGGGGTGCTGGACAAGGGGATTCGCCTTTCGTGAGCGGGGATTCAGGGCTGCTCGCGGAAGCGGGCTCCGATGGCTTCGATCGAGCGACCGCGGGTTGACCGCAGCGAAGATCGGGAACGTCGTCAGGCGATCGGCGGGAACACGAGCGTGACCACGAAGCCGGCCGGCCAGGTCGCTCGGTGGGCGCCAGTCCGGCGATGAACGCCGGGACGGGGTCCGGGGTGTCGTTCCGTGGTCGTCGAAGTCACCGTTGCCTTCGCCTCCTGCGTCGGTGCACCGGAGCGTGACTGATGCACCGAAACGTTCTGCTCAGTGCTGTGTTTCTGCTGGCTGTGAACTACCGAAACGTTCCGGTAAGGTGGCTGTGACGGTAGCCACGGCGCGGCTACTATGTCAAGACAAAGTCCGGGATCGCCCGGGTGCGAGGCTCTGGGGGTGCGGATGGCAGGCAGCGGGGATCGGGTCACGATCGTGGACGTCGCGCGGGCGGCGGGGACCTCGGTCTCGTCGGCGTCGGTCGCGCTGCGTGGCGAGCCCGGTGTGTCGGAGAAGACCCGGGAACGCGTCATGCGGACCGCCGACCGGCTCGGCTACCGGCCCGACCAGCGCGCCCGGTCGCTGCGGGTGCAGAACTCGAAGCTGCTCGGCGTGACCTTCACGATCTCGCAGGCTTTCCACGCCAAAGTGGTCGAGCACCTGTACCAGGCGGTCGCCGGCACCGGCTACGACCTCGTGCTCAGCGCCGCCACGGAGACCCGGCACGGGCTGGAGGCGGCCCACGCGCTGCTCGAGGATCGCTGCGCCGCCCTGATCCTGGTCAGCCCCGAAGAGATCGGCGACCACGAACTCGCCGCGCTCAGCCGCCAGGCCCCGACGGTGACCGTCGGCTCGCAGCTGCACGCCACCTCGGTCGACTCGGTGCACGTCGACGAGCGCCAAGGCATCGCGATGGCGGTCGAGCACCTCGTTTCCTTGGGGCACCGGGACATTTGCCACGTCGACGGCGGCCGGGCCGTCCTCAGCCGGACCCGGCGCGAGAGCTACCTCGACGCGATGGCCGAACACGGTCTCGCCGACCGGGTACGCATCATCGGCGGAAACGCCGACGAGAACTCCGGCGTCGCCGCGGCCACGGAACTGCTGGCCGGGCCGTCATTGCCGACCGCGGTACTGGCGTACAACGACATGACTGCGTTCGGGCTGCTGTTCGCGCTGCGGATCCGCGGCATCGACGTGCCGGGCGACGTTTCGGTGGTCGGCTACGACGACACCCGCCTGGCGACCCTGCGCAATGTCGAGCTGACTTCGGTCAGCCAGGACCCCGCCGAACAAGCCGCGACCGCGGTGCAGCGGGCCATCGCCCGCGCGGAAGGGCAGGCGGCGCCGGCGGGCGAATTCGTCACTCCGCCGCGGCTTGTCGTGCGGCAGAGCTCAGGTCGCGCTCCTCGCTGAACAAGCTCGGCCCCGGGCCAGGGCTAGTGACCGACCGCTCCTTCGAGTGTCCAAGTGGCCTTCGTCGCCGGAGGCGGGAGGCCGAGCGAACCGCCGAGACCCACATCCGGGCGATCTTCCGGAAACTCGGACTCGCCGACAACGGCGAGTCCGAGCTGCGGTGCGGACGTCGGGCCAATGTTACGAGCCGATCAGCGGCAGCGCCGAAAAGGTGTGGTCCTGCCAGAGCTGTCGGGAAGCCTCTTCCGGGTAGGCGGTGACCGCCGATGGGGTGTCGAAGATCTGCGTCAGGCGTTGCGTTGTGTCGTAGGCGGGCCAACCGGGGTCGCCGTGGGTGGCGAATCCGGTCCACGCGGTGCGCATCTCGGCGGATACCGTCTCTGCCTCGGGTGGCGGGCCTTCGCCGATCAGCGTGGCGGTCCCGCCGCGGTCCAGGTTGCCGAAGACGAGCGGTACGTCGAGGCCGTGGCAGGCGCCGAGTGCGCCGCCCATCCCCGGGGCGGGCCAGGTCAGCTCGTAGAGGTGGGCACGGCCGCCGCCGGTGGTCTGCGCCTCGGCCAGGTGCAGCGATGGCATCCGGAACAGCCAGTCCGAGTTCACCAGCTCGTGCAGCTGGTCGGGGCCTGCGTCCGGGAAGGCCTCGCGGTAGCGGCGGGCACCGTCCGGGCCAGGGGCGAGGACATCCAGCGTGGCCGCCGCCTGCTCCGGGGTCACCTTGCCGAGGACGCCGGTGATCAGGTTGAACAGCCGCTGCTCGTCCCGGGTGTGGCCGACGATGAGGTCGATGTCCCGGCCGGCACCGTCGGCCAGGGCCTGCCACGGGGTGACCGGCAGGACGTCGCCGTCGGCCACGGGTGCGAACGGGATTCCTCGGTGCCCGGCCCGGCCCCAGCGTTGTGCCCACTGGCTGATCTTGGCGGTGACGTCGTCACCGGCGGCGGCCAGGAGGGAAGGTTCCACTGTGGACAGGTCGGCCACGGTGGGTCGCAGCCCCAGCTCGGCGGCGAACGCGGCGGCGATGTCGGCGGCGAGCGCCGTCGTGAAGACCGTGCCCGGCACGCTCTGGGCGACGGCCCGGCGGAAGAGCCCGGCCGCACGGGGCATCGCCATCAGCGCGGCGACCGACCCGGCGCCGGCCGACTCGCCGAAGACCGTGACCCGGTCAGGGGCGCCGCCGAAAGCCCTGATGTTGTCGCGCACCCATTCCAATGCGGCCACCTGGTCGAGCAGGCCCCGGTTGGCGGGTGCCCCCTCGAGCTGCGCGAAGCCCTCGACGCCTACGCGGTAGTTGAACGTCACCACCACGACCCCGCCGTCGCGCGCGAGGCGGACGCCGTCGTACTCGGGGAGGCTGGACATCCCGAACGCGAACGCGCCGCCCTGGATCCACACCATGACCGGCAGCCCCGCGCCCGGGTCGGGTTCGGGCGACCACACGTTGATCGTCAGCCAGTCGTCGGTCGCGTCCTGAGCCGGCTCGTCCATGCCGAAATAGCCGGCTTGTGGGGGAGGCGGGCCGTACGAAACGGCCTCCCGCACCCCGCCCCACCCTCGCACGGGCTGCGGTGCGGCGAAACGCAGAGCGCCGGCCGGCGGTTCGGCGAACGGGACGCCACGGAAGACCACGATGCCTGCCTCCCGGCCGCCGCGCAGTGTTCCGGCCGCAGTGCGGACTTCGGGTCGGGATGCGGCAACAGTCATCACAAATTCCTTTCCGGGCGGGCCGAGCGCGGCTACCGGGACGCTTTCCACATGGAATATCGCTTCGGTTTCAACGTCTCAACTGTCGCTGCGCGGTGGTCGCCGAGGTCCTGCGGTCGACTGTCCCGGGCAGGTAACCTGGGCGTTCGAATCCCGAACGAATCCGCACGGCGGAGGCCGCGGTGATCGGTCGGGAACTTCGGCATGAGGGGGTGTGCCGTGCCGTCGTCACGGCAACCGGTCGACGGGTCCGCGGCACTGCCCGATCCCGGGCAGGCCGAGAAGCTCGATGACCTGGTCGAGCGGCTGCGGTCGTTGAAGGTCTGGGCCGGTGACCCGTCGTACCAGTGGATAACCAGCCGGGTGAACTCGGCGTGGACCGCGGCCGGGCGGCTGTCCGGTGAGCTGACCGGCAAGACCACCGTGGTGGACTGTTTCCGGCTGGGCCGGCGCCGGGTGAACGTCGACCTGGTCGTCGCGATCGTGCAGACCCTGCATCCCGACGCCGGCTATGTGACGCAGTGGCAGCAGGCGCTCCGTGTCCTCACGGGTGAGATCCGGGCGGCGGCGCAGGTCAGGGTTCAGGACGCCCTCCCACCGGACCTGCCCGGCTTCACCGGCCGGGCCACCGAGCTGGGCCGGCTGCGGACGGGGTTGCGGCACAGCGCCGTCACGGGCGAGCCGGTGGTGATCTCCGCGATCGCCGGCGCCGGCAAGACCCAGCTCGCCGTGCACGCCGGACACCTCCTGGTCCGGGACGAGCTCGTCGACCGGGTGCTGTTCGTCAACCTGCGCGGGTTTCACCCCGACCCGGCCCAACCACCGGCCGAGCCGGCCGCCGTGCTGGACGGCCTCCTGCGCACGCTGGGCGTGTCCGGCAGACAGATCCCGTACGACCTGTCCGCCCGCAGCGCGGTCTACCGGGACCGGTTGGCGGGCACCCGAACCCTGGTCGTGCTGGACAACGCCGCTGACGCCGACCAAGTCGATCCGCTGCTGCCCCGGACCGCGGGCTGCCCGGTACTGGTCACCAGCAGACGCGACCTGGCCGACCTGACCGCCGCCACACGCCTGGCGGTGGACGTGTTCACGCCCGGCGAATCCGCGGCTTTCCTGACCCAGGCCACAACCGGGGTCCCCGCCGGCGGCGACCCACAGGCGCTTGATCGGATCGCCCGCCGCTGCGGTCACCTGCCCCTCGCGCTCGGACTGGTCACCGGACACATCCGCGGTACCCCCGGGTGGACGCTCACCGACCACGCCGACCGGCTCGACGAACGCCACCACCAGCGGCGCCTCGACGCCGGCGTGGAGCTGGCGTTCGACCTGTCCTACCAGCACCTTCCCGCTGACGGGCAACGGCTGCTGCGGCTGTCGGCGCTGCACCCGGGCCAGGATCTTGACGACCACGCTGCCGCGGCCGTTGCCGGCAGCGACCTGCCCACCGCCCAGGCTCTCCTGCGCCTCCTGTGCCGAGACCACCTGGTGCAGGAGGACGCCCCTGGCCGGTACACCATGCACGACCTGGTCCGCGCCTATGCCACCGGCCGGGCTGGCGACGAGGACCCGCCACCCGAGCGCCATGCCGCCCTGACCCGGCTGTTCGACTTCTACCTGGCCACCGCCGCCATCGCCGTGGACACCCTCTATCCGGCCGAGGCACACCGCCGACCCCGGGTTCCCGCACCTGGCACGCCCTGCCCGGAGCTGACCGACTCGGGCACCGCTCTCGCCTGGCTGGACACCGAACGCCCCACCCTCGTCGCGGTCACTGCGCACACCGCCGGCGCGGGCTGGCCCGCTCACACAGCTCAACTGTCGGCCACGCTGTCCCCGCACCTCGCGAGTAGGTCCGTCACCGACGCCCTGGCGGTCCATGGCTACGCCCTGCACGCCGCCCGCCACACCGGCGACCCGACCGGACAGGCCCACGCACTGACGTGTCTCGGCTTCGCGCAGGCACTGCTGAGCCGGTACGGCCCGGCCGCGGAGCACCTGCGGGAGGCCCTGCACCTGTTCCGGGAGACCGGCGACCCGGCCGAACAGGCCCGAACCCTGGCCAGCCTTGGCGCCGTCGAGGAGCGGCTGGGCCGCTACCAGTCGGCCACCGAGCACCTCCAGGAGGCTCTGACCCTCTGCGGGAAGAGTGGCGACAGCGCCGGCAAGGCCTTCGCCCTCAACTGCCTCGGCGTGGTCGAGACCTGTCTTGGCCGGTACGCGGCGGCCGCCGATCACCACGAGCAGGCCCTGACCCTCTGCAGGCAGGGCGATGACCACAGCGGTGAAGCCGGCGCACTGCGGGGCCTCGGCATCGTCGAGGTGCGGCTGGGCCGGTACCGGCAGGCCGCCGACCACCTCCGGCGGGCCCTGGCCCGGTACCGGCAACTGGGCGCCCGCGTCGGTGAAGCCCGGACGTTGGACAGTCTCGGTACCCTCCACACCCGCCTCGGGCTGCTCGCCGAGGCTATCGAGCTCCACCGGGAGGCCTTGGCTGTCTTCCGGGTGACCGGCGACCGGGACGGGGAAGCCTGGGCGTTCAACGGCCTCGGCGAAGCCGCTCACGCCGCCGGCGATCATGCCGACGCGACCGCCCACCACACCGCTGCCCATGTCATCGCGGCGGACACCGGCGGCCGCGACCAGCAGGCTCGGGCCCACGCCGGCCTCGGCGACGCCCACCGCGCTCTCGGCGACTCCACCCAGGCGGGGCACCACTATCAGCATGCCCTGACTCGCTACGTCGAACTCGGCACGCCTGAGGCGGAGCAGGTCCGCACCCGCCTCGCCACCATCGACGACAACAGTTCCGCACAGCGCTCCCGGACGCCGGCGGTTGCCTTCACGGAAGGCAATCAGTAAACGCTTACCGCTGTGCGGTCGCCATGACCCGATCCTGCTTGGGCTGGGTGATTCCCGATCAGTGCTGTCGACCGTGTTCGGTCGCGGGGACCAGGTACGGGCGGTCGCTGCGGGTCCCTCGGGGAACAGGACGCTCATGTTCTCCCCGGTGCCGGCGACCCAGGCCGCGCGGTGCGGCCGGTCGTCGAGCGCGGCTACTCGGTAGGCGTGGGCAGCACGGGCGCTGGTGGCGGTGCCGTTGCGGTAGCGGTAGCGGATCTCGAGGTCCGGCGCATGGTGGTCGTCGGCAGCCAGGCGCCGGTGCGGAACGATGGTCACGACGGCGGGGTGCCAGCCGGTGCGGCGGGCGTGGCCCAGCCGGCGTGCCCACCGCGCTCGGCGGATGACCGCGATCGGGAACATCGCGACCCCGGCGACGAGCAGGGCGCCGCCGGCGGTGACGGCGCCGTTGTCCAAGTTCGGTTCGTCGACCGTGCGGATCCGGTCCGGCCGTGCCGGGTCGGTGACCACGGTGACCTGGTCACCGGCGGAGTAGCGGCGATCAGACGTCTGAGAGACCGTTCCCACCCGGTCTTTGCCGGCGAACACGTACTCGATCTTGAGTATCGGCAGACGCCTTGGTGCGTAGCGGATCTCGAGCACGGTCCCGGCCCCGTGCACGCCGGTGCGGAGCAGGTGGTCGGCGGCCCGGTCCAGAGCGATGTCGAGCGCGACGCAGCCGCCGAGCATCGCGGCGGCGGCGATCAACGCGTACGTCCAGCGCCGGCTGCCGGCGCGCAGGCGCCGCACTCCCGGCGTCACGGCATCGGGGTCCGGGCTCCCGGGACCACTTGGCCGGCCTTCGGATTCGGGAACCGCGGACTCCGGAGCCTCGGCGGATGTGGGCAGCGGTGACGGAGCGGGCGGGTGCCGGAGAGGTCTTCCGAACGCGTGTTCCCCTCGAGCCATCCGGCAATCGTAGGCCGTCGAGGCCTCGGCCGGTCGGATGCCGGCACGGGATACCGCTTACTTCAAGGTGTGTACGAACGGAAGCTCAGCCGCCGTTCGGCGCTTTACAGCCCAGGCGGACGGCGCCTACGGTGCGCTCGCACCACTGCGGCCGGTCACCGCCGACCACGGCTGAAGGAGGTCAGGTGTTCCGCAATCACAGACGCACTATCCGCGCCACCGTCACGGTGTTCGCGGCGGCGGTCTCACTCGCGGTTCCCGCGTTCACCGCCAGTAGCAGTGCCGCCATCGATCCGGGCGCCGCGCCCTGGCTGGACTCCCACCGCCCGGTGGCGGCGCGGGTGGAGGCGCTGCTGCACGCGATGACGCTGCCCGAGAAGGTCGGCCAGATGGACCAGCAGCTGGTCAGCACGCTGACCGACTCGAATGGCACAACGTGCGGGAACAACGGTTTCAACCTGCCCAATCCCGTGTGCATGCGGAAAATCCTGGTCGACGCCAACGTCGGCTCGATTCTCGCGGGCGGTACCGAGAATCCGGTCGACACCACAGGCAAGGGCGGTGTGGGCAACACCGGCTACGACTGGGCCACCGAGTACAACATCATCCAGCAGTTCGCGATCAAGAACTCGCGCCTGCACCTCCCGGTGGTGTTCGGCGTCGACGCGGTGCACGGCTTCGGCCACCCGTGGCAGGCGCCGCTGTTCCCGCAGTCCATCGGCATGGGCGCCACCTGGGACCCCGCGCTCGCCCAGGCCGGGGGCAAGGCGACCGCGGACGCCCTGCGCGCCACCGGCTGGAACTGGAACTTCGCGCCGGTCCAGGACATCGCGCGCGACAACCGGTGGGGCCGCACCTACGAGACGTGGGCCGAGCAACCGGTCCTGTCGGCCGCGATGGGCGCCGCGAACATCAAGGGTATGCAGACGCCCGGCAAGCGCGGTGAGCTGAACGTCAGCGCGACGGTCAAGCACTTCGCCGGCTACTCGCAGTCGGTCAACGGCCACGACCGGGCCGAGGCGCTGCTGCCCATGAACTACCTCCAGACGACGATCCTGCCGCCGTACAAGGCCGGGATCGACGCGGGCGCCGGGACGGTGATGGTCAACTCCGGTTCGATCAACGGTGTTCCCGCCACCTTATCGCACTACCTGCTGACCGACGTCCTGCGGGACCAGATGCACTTCCAGGGTGTCGTGATCAGCGACTACCAGGACGTCACCGCGTTGCAGACCGCCTACCACATCGCGGCGGATCTCCCGGGTGCCATCGCCGCCGCCGTGAACGCGGGCGTCGACATGAGCATGCAGGTCGCCGACCCGGCCGGGTGGCAGGCCGCGATCCTGCAGGCCGTCGACACGGGCAAGATCCCGCGCGCGCGGATCGACCAGGCCGTGCGCCGCATCCTCACGCTGAAGTTCCAGCTCGGCCTGTTCGACCAGCCGTGCGTGGCCGACCCGGCGAAACCGTGCGTCGACGCGAACGCCGCCAACGCCGCCGTCACCGCGGGCCGTGATCAGACGGCCAAGGCCGCGCGGGAGTCGATCACCTTGCTGCGCAACGAGAACAACGCGCTGCCGTTGCCGGCAGGCGCGAAGGTCGTGGTGACCGGCCCGAGCGCGGACTCGATGACCAACCAGCTCGGCGGCTGGAGCGTCAGCTGGCAGGGCGTGGCGGGTGCCGGGCACGTGTGCTGCATGGGCCCCGAGAACCAGATTCCGCCGGGTACCACCGTGCTGGGCGGAATCCGGGCTGCGGACCCGGCCGCGGTCTACGCGCCGGACCAGGCCAGCGCCGTCGCGGCCGCGGCGGACACCAGTGCCTATGTGGCGGTGGTGGGGGAGAAGGCCTATGCGGAAGGGCTGGGCGACAACCCGGCGCCGGCCCTGGCGCCCGACCAGCAGGCCCTCATCTCGGCGCTGGAGGCGACCGGGAAACCGGTGATCGTCGTGGTCGTCGCGGGCCGGCCGGTCGGGCTGGGCCCGGCGGAGAAGGCGAACGCGGTGCTGATGGCCTACCAGGGCAGCACGGAGGCCGGCACGGCTGTGGCGGATGTGGTGTTCGGCAAGGCGAACCCCGCGGGCAAGCTGCCGATCAGCTGGCCGTCCGACGCGCCGGCCGTCGGCGGTGACTTCGCCGGCACGGCTCCGTCCCCGCTGGGGGACCAGCCGAAGTTCTTCGACCAGCTGCCCAGCACGGCGTCCGGTCAGGGCAACGCGTACAACCCGCAATTCCCGTTCGGGTACGGCCTGTCGTACACGACGTTCACCCACACGAATCTGTCGGTGACGCAGAAGGTCGCGCGCAACGGCACGGCCACCGCGACGTTCACCGTCACCAACACCGGGACCCGTGCCGGCACCGACATCGTGCCGGTCTACGTGGCACAGCCGGTGAGCCCGGTGGTCGTCCCGCCGCAACGGCTGGTCGGCTTCGCGCGGGTGACGCTCGACCCGGGCCGGTCACAGGTCGTGCGCGTGTCCTTCCCGGCGGCCACGCTGGCCGAAAGCGCGCCCGACATCAACGCGTCCGGCCCGCCCGCCGTGGTGCCGGGCAGCTATGTGCTGCAGCTGGACAAGAACGGCACGACGCCGTACGCGGTGGACGTGTCGGCGCCGTTCCTGATCCAGTAGCAGAGGGTCCGGTTGCGGGGCGACAGCGGCGCGTCGCCCCGCACTGCCGGTCCAGGCTCTGTTCCTCGCCGAGATGTTTCAGGCGAGGTGGATGGCGGCGATGTCGTGGAACGCGGTCGCCAGGGGGTTGGGGCCGTGGGCGTGGGTGGCGAGCACGACCTGGCACGGCTCGATGTCCTCTACGGGAACGGTGGCGAGGTCCGTGCGCAGCGTGCTGCGCCGGTCGCCGGCGGGCAGAATGGCGATGGCGTGGCCTTCGGCGATGAGTTCGAGCTTGTCGTCGAAGCTGTCGTCGAGGCTCGGTTCGAGGGGCCCGCTCCAGAGCGTGGGCGAGCTGGTGCAGGCGACGAGCTGCTCGTCGGCGAGATCGCCGAGCGTGACGGATTCCTTGCCGGCAAGGGGATGCGACGTCGGCACGACCAGCACTCGCGGCTCGTCGTGGAGGACGGTCACGTGCAGGTTGTCCGTCCGGAACGGCAACGGCAGCCGCGTGACGAGCGCGTCCACCCGGTGTTCGGTCAGGGCATGCGTGTCCTGCCAGTTCAGGTGGCGGGTGCCGACCCGGGCGCCGGGGTACTGCCGGCGCAGTTCCCGGATCGCCGCGGTGATCACCAGATCCGCGACGTAGCCGACCGTGACCGCCTGCTGAGGCGCGGCCGAGCGTGCGGCGCGCCCGGCCTGCTGGGCGGCGTGCAGCAGTGCCTGCGCTTGCGGGAGGAACGCCTGGCCGGCTTCGGTGAGCCGGCTGCCTTGCGGGGTGCGATCGAAGAGCCGCACCCCCAGCTCGTGTTCCAGGCGCTGGATCTGGCGGCTGAGCGACGGTTGGGCGAGGTGCAGGGCGGTGGCGGCGCGCCCGAAGTTCAGGTGCTCCGCGACGACCGTGAAGTACCGCACCAGCCGCAGGTCGAGGTCCACGCCCGTCGAGTCTACGCGTCATGCGCATTCCGTATGACGGTGTGCGGAACAGGTCTTGGACGACGGCCGGGAGGTGTTCTTGACTGGATGTCATGGCAGCGTACGGAGGCAAGAACGTCGTGATCACCGGTGGTAGCAGCGGGGTCGGTTTCGCCGCGGCGAAGCTGTTCGCCGACGGCGGAGCGCGGGTGCTGATCACCGGTCGCACCCGGGACACGCTCGATGCTGCTCGCGAGCAGCTCGGGGAGCGCGCGGTGGCCGTCCCCGGCGACGCGGCATCGCTGTCCGATTTGGACGCTCTGGCGGACCGGGCGCGGGCGGATTTCGGCCGTGTGGACGCCCTGTTCGTGAACGCGGGTGTGACCCGGGCGGTGCCCTTCGAGTCGATGTCCGAGCCGGTGTACGACGACTTGTTCGCGGTCAACGCCAAGGGTGCCTACTTCACGGTGCAGAAGTTCGTGCCGCTGTTGAGGGAGGGGAGTGGCGTCGTGGTCACCACTTCGGTCGCGAACGTCAAGGGGCTGCCGATGGTCAGCGCGTACGCGGCCAGCAAGGCGGCGCTGCGCTCGATGACCCGGAGCCTGGCCCGGGAGCTGCTGCCGCGGCGGATCCGCGTCAACGCGATCAGTCCGGGCCCGATCGATACCGGCATCCTGGAGAGGTCGATGCCGGCGGACGCTGCCGGGCAGGCGCGGGCGCAGATGACCTCGAACAACCCGATGCTGCGGTTCGGTGACCCCGCCGAGGTCGCGAAAGCGGTGGCTTTCCTGGCTTTCGACGCCACTTACACGACCGGCGCCGAGTTCCCGGTGGACGGCGGTGCTTCCCAGCTCTGATCCTGCTCGAGTGCCTGCTCGGCACGGCCTCGTGGTGGAAACGCGCCGACCAAGACCGCTGACCGACAGCAGCGGAGGGCGCCCGCCGCGGGGGATGGAAGTCACGGCGGGCGCCCCTTGCCGGTGCTCGGCTCAAGCGGTGCAGGTCTTGTTGCGGTTGATGCAGTTGACGACCTGGTTCATGAGGCGTTGGGACATGACGTTGGCGAAGTCGTCGTGGTCGGACAGCGGGTTGTGGTTCTCGTCGGGGAAGGAGTCCACTTTGTACTGCTTCTTGACCTGGATGTCGTGCGGGATGTCGTAGACGAGGGTGATCCGCAGCTGTGGTACTGCTGTGAAGCCCGGCGCGCACCGGCCGGCCTTGTCCGGGAAGACGATGTGCGTGCGGTGGTTGGCGCTGTCGGTGTTCTTGCCGTCCCAGCAGCTGGGGAAGGTGTGGATGCGTTCGACCTTGCTGCCGTCGGGGCAGATCGGGTACTTGTCGGTCAGCCGGTTCTCGAAGCCGGTGCACGTCCACGCCGCCCGGGTGTTCTTCGTGCCGTTGACCGACGGCTTCGCGTCGCCGGTGAGCGCGCGCAGGAACTTCGGCATCGCGGCGACCTGGCCGGCCGGGCTGCCGCGGAAGGTGATGCCGACCTTCGCCGGACGCTGGATCTCGCCGTCGTTGTCGGGCAGTTCGTTGTTCTCGTCCGCGCCTGGCAAGGGCTTGCTCTCTCCGCCGGTGCCGGTTTGCTGCCCGAGGGTGCACGGGGCCAGGGCATCGAGGCCCTGCGGTTTGGTGGCGGTGCGGCCGATGGCGATGGCCATGCGGTCGATGGTGGCGGCGCGTTTGTCCTTGAGCGGGCCGAGGATGGCGTTCTGGACGAAGTTCGGGCCGCCCTGGCCTTGGCTGGTGGCGAGCCGGTTGTTCGCCTCCTGGAGCTGGGTGTTCAGCAGCTGCAGGTTGCGGTCCACTTCGGCCTTGGCCGGGGCCGGGACGGCGGGGAGCTTGCTCGCGACGTCCGGGCAGGTGATCTGCTGAGCCACCGCGCCGCCTGGAGCCCCGCCACCGTTGCTCGCGCTGTTTCCACCGGTGCCGGCCTGCTCTTTGAGCGTGCACGGGGCGAGGGCGTCGAGGCCCTGGGGTTTGGTGGCGGTGCGGCCGATGGCGATGGCCATGCGGTCGATGGTGGCGGCGCGCTTGTCCTTGAGCGGGCCGAGGATGGCGTTCTGGACGAAGTTCGGGCCGCCCTGGCCCTGGGTGCCGGCGAGGCGTTGGTTGGCTTCGTCGATCTGGGTGTCGAGCAGGTCGAGGTTGCGGTCGACCTCGGCCATCGCGGAGTCGGGGACGTCGGGCAGCTTGCTGGCGACGTCCGGGCAGGTGATCACCGGGGTGGTGGCGGCCTGGGCCGCTTGGTCACGGTCGCCGTCGGGGGACTTCGCCGGTGGGTTCTTCTCTTCGTCGCCGGTGTCGATGCGGACCACCGGCCAGAAGTAGGCGGACTTGTCGCCGTTCTTGCACGTGGTGCCGGCGGCGTCGAGGCTCTTGTTGTTCGAGTCCGCGTTGGAGGAGAGGTTGCCGACGTAGTCGTGCAGGTGCTGGGCGCCGTTGCGGATGCCGGGCTGGGCGACGAAGTTGTCGGGGTTGAAGTGCCCGTTCTCGTTGCGGCCGCAGTCGACGGTGAAGGTGCCGGTGGACGCGCCGCGGGAGCTCGCGGGCTCGGCGTTGTTCGGAGCGACTTTGAGGATGTCGATGTAGAGGGCGGGGTCGGCTTCGTCGGCGCTGGCCTTGCCGGGCTCGCCGAACGTGGTCGCCACCACGATGCCACCGGCCGCCATGGCGAGCGCGAGGGCGCCGGTCGCGATCTTGGTGCGTCGGGAGATGCGGTGCTTTCCCGTATTTCCGGGCATGAGTGACTCCGTTGTTCGGGGCAACGGCAAAAGGGCAGGGGGTAACGCCGCAGATGTGCCGTACTGCCTGGGGAAGTGGAGGGGACGGGGCGCCCACTGACCCGACATCAGTGGGAGCAGCGCAATACTCGTTAGCGCTAACTACAACGGGGAGGCTTTCCTCGGGAGAATGGATGATCTCCGCGTTGGTTGTGGCGGCAATCGTCGCTTGTCCGCTTCGGGTTGTCCAGGGTTCGGAAGGTGGGCGAAATACTTCGGAAATGTGGTGAACCTTGGTGAACCGGCGTCCGTGTATCCCGGTGGAGCGTGAAGTCTGAGCTCGGCTGTTGCCGTATGTGTTCGACCAGCCGCCCGCGCCGAAGTGCAGCTCACCCGCACCGGCCTGCCAGTGCGGGTGAGCTGGTCCGAGCCGACCTGCCTCTACGGCGAGGTCGCCGTGGGCCGGCGGCTGAGCGCCAGTGCCTGGTCCCGCCTGAGGAGCGGGCGCAGCCGGTAGGTGTAGCTGTAGTCGCGGTCGGTGAACAGCTTGTATTCGTCGTGCGTGTGCGCGCCCCAGCTGTTGTCGCCGCCGACGCCCATCTGCTTGTGGTTCAGGCGCAGCACCACGTCTTGGCGGGGAGTGAGCTGGTAGTCGTGCCGTGCACCGACCGACAGGTCCTCCGGCGTGAAGTGTGATGCGTTGACCTCCAGCAGCGGTTCGCCGCTCGCGAGGAGCCCGACGCCGCGCCTGTTGGTCAGTGCGACCCACCGCACGTCCGTCTTGTTGCCGTTCTCCTGAGGACGGATGTACCCCGTCCACTGCTCGGCCACCGTCGAGGAGTACCGGCCCACGTCGGAGCCCGTGTTGCGGTCCCAGTGGTTCTCATCGGGTCCTCGGCCGTAGTAGTCGAGGGTGTCGAACTCGCCGGGCAGCAGCAGGATCGTCCCGACTTCCGGGATGTACGGCAGGGTCGGTGATCCGGGGTGCAGCGTGTTGTCCACTTTGATCTCGGCGTTGCCGAAGATCGTGTACGTCGTGGTGTACGCCGAGGCGACCGACGTCGGCAGGGTGCCGCTGACGGTAACCACGGCGGCCTTGCCGGCGAGGGTTTTCACGGTGACGCCGGTGACTCGGCGGTGGGTGCCCGCGTGCCGCCAGGTCGCGTTGCGGCTCGGCTGTCCGTTCCCGATGTCGTTGTCGGTCGGCGCACGCCAGAAGTTCGGGGCCGGCCCCGAAGTCACGAGCCGCACTCCGTGGGCCTCGTAGGTGGTGATGAGACCGGTGTCCTTGGCGACGGCCACGGTGAACCCGTCGCCGGTGACCGTGACGGCCTGGTCGGTGTCCGTGACGACGACGGCGGGTACCTGCGCGAGCGGTACCGGCTGCACCGCGGGGCTGCCGAAGTCGACCGGCACCTGCTGTTTGGCCACTTCGAGGCCTCGGTCGGCCCAGGCCGTGCGCGTCCGGGTGGTGAAAGCCAAGCGGAGGAAGTACTCGGCTCCCGGCTCGAGGCGGGCCGGCCGGTGGAAGGGAACCGTGATCGTTCGGCTCGACCGGGGTGGCACGTCGAGCTGTGCGCGCGTGAGCTGTCCGCGCTGCACGACCGTGCCGTCGGCCACGAGCTCCCAGCTGCCGTCGTGGGTGTTGACGTTGGTGAAGAGGTTCTCGTTCGTGATCGTCACCCGGCCCGAGGCGACGTCGGGGCCCGCGGTGACGTTGATCGACTGGTAGACGTGCTTGACCTCGGTGGCCTTCCCACCTGACCGGCGTTCGGCGGTGACGATGCCGTTGGCGCAGAAGTTCCCGTCGTTGGGGTTGTCGCCCCAGTCGCCGCCGTAGGCGAGGAAGGTCCGCTCGGCAGGCTGCTGCTCGGTGTAGGTCGCGGTGGCCGCGTCGAACCAGAACCGGACGGCGGGGTCACGGGGGTCGCGGGCCGCGGTCGCGAGTTCCGCGGCGCTGAGCCCTCGCGCGTACACGTGGGCGGCGCGGATGAACCCGCCGAACACGCGCTCGGGATTCTCGGCGTCCGTGCCGAGGGCGAGCTGGACCGCGGTGCTGTCCGGGGCGCGGTCGGTGCCGGTGGTGGCCACGGCTTTGCCGTCGAGGTAGAGCGTGAGCGTGTTCGCCGCGTCGTCGAAGACGCCGGCCACGTGGTGCTCCTTCCCCGTCCAGTCCGCGGGCAGGGGAGCGTTGGCCGCGATCCATCCACCGGCGTAGATGAAGAACTCGAGGCTGTCCTCGGAGAGCTTGAGCGAGTACTGGTGATCGCCCTTGGCGATGATCGGCTGGTGCCCGCCGACCGCGGCCGGGGTGACCCAGGCTTCCAGCGTCAGCGAACCGGTCAGCTCGAGGCTTTCCGCGGAGGCGAACACCGCACCACCCGAGACGCCTTGCGCGCGGTCGAACTTCGCGGCGGGCGCGAGCTCGGCGGCCAGGGTTTCGGGCCCGGTCTCGGCGAGCAGCTTGCGCGGCGGGGTCGGCCAGTGCAGCCCCTGGTCAACGAAGTCCCAGATGAACCCGCCTTGCAGGATCGGGTACGTGCGGATGATGTCCCAGTACTCCTTGAGGTTCCCGGTGGAGTTCCCCATCGCGTGGGCGTACTCGATCATGATGTACGGCCTGGTGTCGGACGTGTCGAGCGCGCGTTCCTTGATCCGGGCAGGGGTTTCGTACATCTGGGAGCGGATGTCGCTGACTTCGGGCCGGTTGTCGCCCTCGTACTGGACCACGCGGGTCGTGTCGTAGGAGCGGATCCAGTCGCGCATGGCGACGAAGTTGCTGCCCGCGCCGGCTTCGTTGCCCAGCGACCAGATGATCACGGACGGATGGTTCTTGTCGCGGTGCACCATCCGCTGGGCGCGGGCGACGACCGCGGTGGTCCAGTCCGGGTTCGAGCCGGGGTAGCTGTCCCGGACACCGTGGGTCTCGAGGTTGGTTTCGTCCACGACGTACAGGCCGTACTCGTCGGCCAGCTCGTACCAGGTGGGATTGTTGGGGTAGTGGGAGGTGCGGACGGCGTTGATGTTGAGACGCTTCATCAGGCCGATGTCCTCGACGAGGTCGGCGCGGGTGAGCGCGGCGCCGTGGTCGGGGTGCATCTCGTGGCGGTTGGTGCCGCGCAGTGTCACGGGCTGCCCGTTGATGCGCATCAGCCCGTCGGCGAGCTTGAATTCGCGGAAGCCGACGCGTGCGGAGAGGGTTTCGACGACCTTCCCGGCGGGGTCGCGCAGCACGAGCACCGCCGTGTAGAGGTCGGGCCGCTCCGCCGACCAGAGTTTCGGCGCGCGCACGCCTTGGGCCGCGCTCACCGTGACGTCCTGCCCGGCGGCGCCCGAGCCGAGGTTCACCTGCTGGCTCAGCGGACGCGGCCAGACCGGCCGCCGGTCCGCGTCGTAGAGCTGCGTCTCGACGGTGTAGGTGCGCTTGTCCGTCCCGCTGTAGTCGCGGACGTGAGCGGTGACGGCGAGGTCGGCGTTGGTGTAGCCGTCGCGCAGCCGCGTGTCGAGGCGGAAGTCGCGCAGGTGCACCGCCGGTGTCGAGAACAGGTAGACGGACCGGAAGATGCCGGCGAGGCGGATCATGTCCTGGTCTTCCATCCAGTCGCCGTCGGGGAAGCGGTAGACCTCGACGGCGATCCGGTTGGTACCCGGCCGGAGATGTTCGGTGATGTCGAACTCGCTGGGCGTGTAGGAGTCTTCGCGGTAGCCGATCAGCTTGCCGTTGATCCACACGTAGAACGCCGACTTGACGCCCTCGAAGTGCAGGACCGTGCGCCTGCCCTGCCAACCGTCCGGGACGCGGAAGGTCCGCCGGTACTGGCCCACCGGGTTGAACCGCGTCGGGGCGAAGGGAGGCTGGGCGTTCTCGTTCTGGCCGTTGGCGCCCCACCAGGGGTAGGTGATGTTGACGTAGATCGGGAAGTCGTAGCCGTGCAGCTGCCAGTTCGACGGCACGGGCATCTTGGCCCAGGAGCTGTCGTCGACGTCTTCGCGGTGGAAGTCGGGATCGCGCGCGTCGGGGCGGTCGGCGTGCTGGAACTTCCACTCGCCGTCGAGGTCGAACCGGTAGGGCGACCGAGTGCGGTCGCCGGCCAGCGCCTGGCTCAGGTCGGCGTAGGGCATGAGCGTGGCGTGGGGTGGCTCGGTGCCGATCTCGAAGATCCCGATGTTGTTGTTCCACTCGGGGAAGCCGTTCGGCGGAGCGGCCAGGCCGTCGAGCACGGTCGCCGCCGCGGCCGGGCATGGCATCGTGGCGGGCAGGGCGAGTGTGCCGAGAAGTGCGGCGCTTCCCTCCAGGAACCTGCGACGGCTGATCCCTGCGCGGCGTGCGGCCGGGTCTGGCGAGAGCTGAGACATCGTGAACCACCCCGTTCCTCGACGACCTACAGCGTTGCGTTTTAACCCACCCGAAGTCAACACCGTTGATCAGAAACCAACGGAAGTATGTTGATTCCTGTTTGAAGCTCGAACGCGGGACGATGTCATCGTCCCGGATCCCTGCTCGCTAGGAGAAGGCTTCGATGTGCTCCGCGAGGAAGGTGCGCAGGCTGCGCGGTGTTTCGCCGGTGAGCGCCTTCGCATCGTCCGACAGCCATGCTGCGTCGCCTTCGGCTATCAAGCCGAACGCCTGGGCGTTGGAGTCCGCGACGGTCTCGGGGACGCCTGCGCCGATCATCGCCGCGCGGTGTTCGGCCGGGGTGATCCGGCGGTATTCGACCGGATGTCCCAGTGCGGCGGTGAGTTCCTTCGCGACGTCGGTGTAGGTGATCAGTTCCGGCCCGGTCAGCCGATAAGTCCGGCCGGCGTGTTCGCTCGGAGCGGTCACGACCGCCGTTGCCGCGGCGGCGACGTCCCGTGCGTCGATCATGCCGACCTGGCCGTCGCCGGCCGACATCGGAAAGCCCTGTGTTCGGGAGATCATCGGCGCCAGCGCGAGCAGGTTCTGCAGGTAGGCGTTCGGCCGGAGCAGCGTGTGCGCCAGGCCGCTGGTTTCCAGATGGGCCTCGATCCGTGCCTGCCCCCGGCGCCGGGCGACCGGGGAGTCGGCCGAGGCTTTGCTGCTGACCTTGACGACGTGCGTCACTCCGTGGCGGACAGCGGCGTCGATGACCGCCATCTCCTGCGCCGGTACCGCGGGGCTGACGAGCAGCACGGTGTCGATGTCGCGCACCGCGGCGTCGAGTGTGTCCGGCCGGTCGAAGTCGCCGATGACGACCTCGACGTCGCCGCGGGGTGTGCGGGACGGATCGCGGACCAGTGCTCGCACGGGGTGGTGCCGCGCGGCGAGCAGCCGGACCGCTTCCGAGCCGACCTTGCCGGTGGCGCCGGTGACCAGGATCAAGGTGTTCTCCTCCGGGGTGTTCCGCAGATTGGATTGATCTATCCAAACTAACGTCGCTAAGATTGGATCGTCAAGTCCAGTCCGAGGCAGGTGAGCCGATGACGTCGCAGATCGCGCCGAGCACGCAGAAGGGGCGCGCGACCCGGGACCGGATCGTCGTGGCCGCGGCCGAGCTCATGTACCGCCACGGCGTGGCCGGCACCAGTACGCCCGCGGTCCGCGACGCCGCCGGGGTCAGCTCGTCGCAGATCTACCACTACTTCGCCGACAAGGACGACCTCACCAAGGCGGTCATCGCCTACCAGTCCGAGTCGATCCTGTCGCACCAGACGCCCCTGCTGGCCACCCTCGACAGCCTCGACGCCCTCGACTCGTGGCGGGACGTCGTGGTGGAGGCGGCCCGCCGGCAGAACGGTGCCGGCGGGTGCCCGCTGGGCAGCCTGTCCAGCGAGTTGTCCGACGGTCATCCCTGGGCCCGCGACGCCCTCGCGGCCGGCTTCAGTGCGTGGTCCGGCGCGATTCGCGACGGCCTGGCCGCGATGATCGGCAACGGCACTCTCCGGCCGGGCACGGACGCCGACGAGCTCGCTCTCGCCCTGCTGGCGGCCGTCCAGGGCGGCCTTTTGCTTGCCCAGGCTCAACGCGACACCGCTGCCCTCGAAGCCGCGTTGAGCGCCGTGATCGCGCACATCCGCGGTCACGCGAAAGGCCAAGCCTGATTCCGCGGGAGGCGCCTACGAGCCCGTCGTGATCGCCGGGCTGACGATCGCCGCGAGCCGCAGCTTGGTTTCATCCTCGCTGCCGGACGCGGCGGTCATGATCACGATCTTCAGCTCGGAGTCGCCGTCGGTCAGCACGTCACAGTCCACAGTGACCGGTCCGACCGCGGGGTGCTCGATCGTCTTGTGGTCTTCCCGGTGGGAGGTCACCGTGCCGGTCGACCACAGTTCGGCGAAACGCCGATTGCCCTTGTGCAGCACGCGGATCAGTTCGGCCAGTCGCTGGTCGCGGGGGAAGCGCCCGGTGGCGCGGCGCAGGTCGGACACGACGGCGGCGTCGGTGGCGTCGCTGTCCAGTTCGGACACCGGCCACAGCGCGAGGCGGGCGGGACCGGCGTCGACCGGGAACCGGTCGCGGGCGAAGTTGCGCAGGTGCACCGGGGAGGATGCGGGATGTCCGAGCAGCGCGGCCCAGCCGGGGTTCCACCAGATCAGCTGCCAGTCCGCGGCGAACACGGCGACCGCGACGTCCCCGAGCCGGGCGAGCACGCGGTGGACGCCGGGCGGGATGTGGTCGGAGATCGCGCCGCCGGACGGCGGGGCGAGGCCGGCCAGCCGGTACAGGTGGTCACGCTCGGCGCTGGACAGCTGCAGGGCGCGCGCCAGCGCCGCCACCACCGACGCCGAGGGCGTCGTGGCGCGCCCCTGCTCCAGGCGCACGACGTAGTCCACCGACACGCCGGCGAGCTCGGCGAGTTCCTCGCGGCGCAGCCCGGCCGCACGGCGCGCCCGGCCGGCCGGCAGCCCCGCGGCCGACGGCGGCAGCCGGTCCCGCCACGTGCGGATCGTCGCACCGAGCCGGGTGCCGGAGTCCGAGGTCATGACGTCCATCTTCCCTCAGCCGCCACCGCCGGGCAGACAGTGAAGGTGGTACTGCTTTTCCTACCGTCGAGGCGTCCCTGGCCGGTACGTCGCGAACGGACGAACGTGGACCGCATGACGATCACTTTCATCACCGGAGCGAACAAGGGGCTGGGCCGCGAGACCGCCCGCCGTCTCGTCGGACTCGGCCACACCGTCCTGATCGGAGCCCGCAACGCCGAACTGGGCGCCGAGGCCGCCGCCGCGCTCGACGCGCGCTTCGTTCCCATCGACGTCACCGACGACGCGTCCGTCGCCGCCGCGGCCGCGAACGTCGCCGAGCACGAGGGCTCGATCGACGTCCTGATCAACAACGCCGGCATCAACGGCCCGGTCGGCGACCCCGGCGCCCTGACCGCGGCGGACGCCTTCGATGTGTTCGACGTCAACCTCGTCGGCGTGGTCCGGACGACCACCGCGTTCCTGCCACTGCTGCGCCGGTCGGCGGACCCGGTCATCATCAACGTCAGCAGCGGGCTGGGCTCGCTGGCCATCACCCACGACCCGTCGCGGATCGAGTCGAAGGTCATCGTGCCGCTCTACACCGCCTCGAAGGCCGCGCTGACGATGCTGACGACCCAGTACGCCAAGGCGCTGACCGACATCCGCGTCAACGCCGTCGACCCCGGCTACACGGCGACCGACCTCAACGGTCACAGCGGCCCCCAGACGGTGACCGAAGGCACGGACGCCATCGTCGGCCTCGCGACCGAGAAACCCGGCGCCGGATCCGGCCGCTTTGTCGACCGGGACGGCGACATCGCCTGGTCCTGAACCCGGCCGGGGCCGGCACCCCGAGCCGGCCCCGGCCGATCAGCTTCCGCGGCGAGGAGGCCGAAAGCGGTGGTGACGACCGAGTGGTCACCGAAACCGTGCTGTGCAGGGTGCACGAGGATCGCGCGAGCCCGGGACAGCCCGACTCTGCTCGAGGACTCGGTCGTAGAGCCCGTCGTACACGGCCCGATCGGGAGGTACGTTCGCCGGCCTTCCGGCACTTCAGCGGGCCCGGCCTGACGGCTAGCCGCAATCGGGGGCCAGGTTCTGCGTGCCGATCGCCGCCAAGAAGCCGAGCTTGTCCCGCGCGTCGGTGCCCGGCCGGGGTGTGTAGACGACGACCCGCAGGTTCGAGCCCTGTGTGGTGAGCACGTCGGAGTCCAGGTCGACGGAACCGACTTCCGGGTGCTCGATCACCTTGTGCCCGCTCTGGTGCTCGGCGACCGACGCGGCCGCCCACAGCTCCCGGAAACGGGGCGCGCGCTGCAGCCGGGTGATCAGCGCCTCGACGTCCGGGTCGTCGGGGTAACGGCTGGTCGTGGCGCGCAGGTCCGCCACGAGCGACTCCTCGAACGCGGCCCGCTCCCCGGGGCTGAACCGCGCTGGGCTCGGCATGCCCTCGAACTGCATGAGCAGCAGGTTGCGGTGGTCTTCGGTCACCGTCGTGGGGTCGCCGAAGGTCGCGGCGAACAAGGGGTTCCAGTGCAGCAACTGCCAGGTGGCGTCGTACACGGCGAGCGGGTGGCTCTCGAGCCGGTCCAGCAGGCGGCGGACGCTGCCGGGAATCAGCCGGGGGACGCGGTGCGGGTCGGCCGCGTGCCCGGCCAGCCGCATGAGGTGCGCGTACTCCGCGTCCGACAGCCGCAGCGCCCGGCCCAGCGCGGTGCAGACCTGTGCGGACGGCTTCACCGCGCGTCCTTGCTCGAGCCGGACGACGTACTCGATCGAGATGCCGGCGAGGACGGCCAGTTCCTCACGGCGGAGTCCCGGAGCCCGGCGAGGTGCCTTGTGCGGGATGCCCACGCTCGCCGGGTCGAGGCGATCGCGCCACGTCCGCAGGGCCCGGCCGAGATCATCCATGCGGTCATTGTGCGCCGACGCACCCCGTTCGTGGTGGTACTGGCTGTACCAGGACATGCCGTGGCTGTTTCTCGCGTGCGCCGCGGCGCACGGTGATCTCATGAACGCGACGAACTCCAGCACTCCCTCCGAACTCGTGATCGTCACCGGCGCGAGTACCGGCATCGGCCGGGCGACCGCGCAGCGCCTGGCCGCCGACGGCTTCCACGTCCTGGCCGGCGTCCGCACCGAGGCTGCCGCCGCGGAGGTGAAGGCCGTGCACATCGAACCGGTGCTGCTCGACATCACCGACGAGGGCCAGGTGGCCGCGCTCGCCGACCGGGCCGGCGGGGACCGCCGCCCGCTGCGCGCCGTGGTCAACAACGCCGGGATCGCGGTGAACGCCCCGATCGAAGCGCTGCCACTGGCGGACTGGCGTCGGCAGTTCGACGTCTCCGTGTTCGGTCAGGTGGCGGTCATCCAGGCGCTCATGCCCGCTCTCCTGCGGAGCAAGGGCCGCATCGTCAACATCGGCTCCACCGGCGGGAAGGTCGCCATGCCGAGCTTCGGCGCCTACTCCGCCGCGAAGTTCGCCATGGAAGCCATCAGCGACTCCCTGCGTCGCGAGGTGGAGCCGTTCGGTGTCGCCGTCGCCGTGATCATCCCCGGTGCGATCCGCACCAAGCTGACCGAACGCGGAAACGCGACGGCGGACCGGCTGATCGCGGGCATGACCCCCGAGCAGCGCACCCGCTACGCCGGGCTCACGAAAGCCTTCCACGCCACCACGAAATCCTGGGGCACCGACGGCCTGGACGCGAGCGTCGTCGCCGACGTCGTCTCGAAGGCGATCCGCGAACGGAAGCCGCGGACCCGCTACACCGTCGGTCGCGACGCCGCCGTGATGACCCGGCTGACGCATCTCGTCTCCGATCGTCTGCTCGACCGGATGGTGCGCCACACGATGGGACTGTGAGTCCGGCCGACCGCACGTTGTCCAAACCAGGTGACGGCCTGCTCGGCCCTTTCCCCGAAATCGTCAGGCGACGCCCGGCGTCCGGCGGTGTTGCTGGCCGAGCAGCAGCGCGCGGCGGGCGGAGCCGACGTGGTGACGCATGGCGGCGGCAGCCGCCTCCGGGTTGCGGGTCATGATGGCCAGCAGGATCGTCCGGTGCTCGGCCAGTGAGCCGGACCGCGGGTGGCGGGCCGAAATGTTGCGGTACTGGCGCATCACCAGCGGGTAGAGCAGCGTGTCGTACGTGCGCGCCAGCGTGGCCTGGTGCGCGGCCGCCTTCACCTGCTGGTGGAATGCCCGGTTGCCCCGGGAGTAAGCGGCCTGGTCCCCGCGCTCCTGCGCCTGCTCCATCTCCTCCAAGGTACGGCGGAGGCCGGCGACCTCCACGTCGGTCGCCCGCTCGGCGGCCTTGCCGGCCAACGCCGCTTCCAGGGTTTCGCGGGCCTCGAGGATGTCCGCCGCCTCGTCGATCGTGAAACTCCGCGTGCGGACACCCCGGTTGACCTCGCTGGTGACGTACCCCTCCTGGGCCAGCCGCACCAGCACCGAGCGGATCGTCCCGCGGGACACGGCGAACCTGGACGTCAGATCCGCTTCGGTGAGCCGGGTGTTCGGCTCGTAGCCGCCGGAAAGCAGGAGCGTGCGCAGTTCCTCGTACACCTGGCTGTAGCGCGTGGCCTTCCCGTCGTCGCCCACGGGGCTAGCCGGGCAGTCCCGGGTACAGCCGGCGAGCCGTCCCCTCGAAGATCTCGTGCCGCTCGGCCTCCGGGACCTCGGCCAGGACCTCCCGCGCGAGCGTGACGAGCTCGGGCAGGGACTGCTCGGCCGCGGGCAAGTTCGAACCCCACGCGATCCGGTGCGCGCCGAACGACGCCAGCACCGGGTCGAGGAACGCCGCGGCCTCCTTTCCGGCGCTGTGCAGCGGCTCGAGGGTGCGGTGGGTCAGCTTGAGGTGCAGGTTCGGATGCACGGCCAGCTTCGCCACCTCCGCCCCGGCGTCCGCGGGCGACTCGGCGACGGCGGGGTAGCCCAGGTGGTCGAGGAGGATCCGCGCCGACGGGAACCGGTCCAGGAGCGTGACGAGCTGGGCGGTCGCCGGGCCGAGCCGCATCTGCAGGCACACCGTGACGCCCAGCTCGGCGGCCTTTTCCCAGAACGGGAAGGACTCCGGTGCCGCGAACCACTCGCCCTGGGTGGGGACCGTGCTGCCGCTGGTGAACAGCCGCACCCCGGCCAGGCCGCCTTCGGTGACCGCCGCGAGGTGCTCGGCGGCGTCGGGCCGCAGCGGGTCCACGGTGCCCACCGCGAGGAACCGGTCCGGGCGCCGTGCGCGGCTGTCGAGGACGTAGGAGTTGTCGTAGCCGTACGCCGTGGTGGCCTGCACCAGCACGGCCTGCTTGATACCGGCTTCGTCCATCCGGGCGGCCATGCCGTCGGCATCGACCGGGCGGGTCGTGGCCCAGCCGGACTGCTTGCCATCCAACGGTGAACGCGGATACTTCGCCAGGTCACCGGAGATGACGTGGCAATGGGTGTCGATGATGTCCATGGGCTTTCCTCTCAGGCGTCCGGGTAGTCGCCGTCGGCGAACAGCTGCTGCGGCTCCGCGTCGAGCAGGCCCTGGTCGCGCGAGAACTCCACTAGTGCGCGCAGGCTCTTCTCGTTGGCAGCCAGGCCGTACGGGATCGGGTCGCCGCCGATTTGCCGGGCCTGCTTGCCGAGCCGGGGCAGTGCGGACCACTCCGGGTCCGCTTCGGCCTGACGGCGCTTGCTTTCGGCGAACGCGGCGTACAGCGCGCTCGGCAGCCCGGGTTCGCGTTCGACAAGCTCGCGGCGTAGCGCGATCACCGAGTGCAGGGGGTAGATGCCGGTGCGGAGGTACCAGTCGGTGGCCAGCACGTCGTGGTCGGGGAACAGCGGATACGGCCCTTCGTCCACGGTGGACTGTTCTGCTGTCCAGCCCGCCCGCGGCGCCCCCGCGCGTCCGGTGCCCGCGTTGCCGCTCAGCGCGGCGTCGATCTCCCCGGCACGCAGCAGCGCACCGAGCGAACGGCCGTCGGTGACGTGCTCGACGTTCGCCGGCGCCCGGCCCTCGATGTGGTCCTCGTCGTCTACGACCCAGGTGACCGAGCCGAGGTCGAGGCCGTACTCGTGCTGGAGGATCCCGCGCACCCACACCCCGGTGGTGACGGTGTAGGCGCGCACGCCGATCCGCTTGCCCGCCAGGTCGCTGGGGAAGCGGATGCCGGAGGCCGCAGCGCACTGGACGTCCGTGTGGTGGAAGCGGCGGTTGAGGAACACCGGGATGCCCGTCAACGGCACGCCCGCCTGCAGGGCCATCAGGTAGGACGTCGGCGCGAGTTCGCAGACGTCGAACTCGAGGTCGCGGATCATCCGCCGGTACGCCCCGATCACCGGGGACACCTCGACCGGCTCGACGCGGTGACCGGGGATCTCGACGTCGCCGTTGAGCAGGGCGCGCCCATGGGCGTAGTCGCCCAAGACCATCGAAAGCTTTTCCATGTCTTGCCTTTCCATCAGCTGAGGCGGGAAGCGCTTACCCCGAGGACCGAACAGGTGCGATCCACCAGCTCGTCGAACGAGACGTCTCGGGGGAGCACCTGCTGTTCCCGCGCATAGCGGGCCACTTCGGTGACGGGACCGCGCAGGGCGTCGAACCCGGCCGGTGCCTGCGCCGCCAGCGCGTCGTAGACCGCGAGCACGGCCTTCGCGTCCGCCTTCGGGTTGACCGCGACGACGTGGTTGACCGGCATGAACCCCTTGCGGGCGGACCACTTCTCCGCGACGGCGAGCGCGTCCGGGATGGCCGTGCGGATGCGGTCGTCGGCGGGCAGCTCGTTGCCCAGGATCCCGTAGTCGACGCTCCCGGCGAGGAACTCGGTCGGCAGTTTCACACCTTCAGGAGTCCGGCGCACCCACGACGGGTCGGTGTACTCGGGCAGGTGTCCGTCTTCGTAGGTGATCCAGTCCACTTCGGACAGATCGACGCCGTACTGCTCGGTGAGGAACCCGCGTACCCACACGCCGGTGGTCTGGCTCCACGACCGCACGCCGACGGTGCGGCCGCGCACGCCTTCGACGCCCGCATCGCCCAGCGTCACCAGGGTTTGGTGCTGGTGGCGCTCGAGCGCGGCGATCGGCAGCAGTGCCACCGGCTTGTCGTAGGCGACGGCCTGCAGCAGCGTCACGATCGCCAGCTCGCAGACCTCCGCGGTGCCTTCGTCGAGGAATCCGCGGGATGCCTTGTGCACGGGCCGGATGTCGAGCCGTTCACCGCCGGCGGCCTCGACGGCCGTGGCCGCGAGCGCGTCGTTTCCCAGGATGATTTTCATGATCACACGTCCTCGCCGTACTGGATCCGTCGGTAGGGAACGCTGAGCACGTCCCGGGTGATGCGCACGTCGATCACGGTCGGGCGCGGGGCCCGCACGTACTTGCCCAATGCGGCACGCAGCTCGTCAACGGTGCGGACGGTCGCCCCGCCACCGCCCAGCGCCTGGGCCACGACACCCAGCTCGGGCGTCGGGATCACCGCGAGGGCCGGGTCGAGGCCCTTCGCCGCGGCCTTGTGGTACTCCGCGCCGAGCCCTTCGTCGTTCATGACCACGACGAGCACGGGTAGCCCGTAGCGGCAGGCCGTCTCGAACTCGGACAGGTGCATGAGGAAACTCGCGTCGCCCTCGACGACGAACATCGGCTCGCCCTTGGCCACCACCGCGCCGACGGTCAGCAGCGGAGCCTGCCCGATCGCGCCGAACATGCCGTAGTTCGAGGTGACCTCGCGGGAGCGCTGGAACAGCATCGTGCCGAAGTCCGTCTGGTGCCCGCTGCCGAGCACCAGCCCGATCTCGCCCGGCAGCTCTTCGTCGACGACGGCGATCGCCTCGCGCGGGTCCAGCAGACCGGGGTTCCGCCGGTACTCGGCCGGGTCGACCAGAGGAGCGGTGAGCCGGCGGTGCACGTCGGCAGTGTGGAACCCCTCAAGGCCGTCGGGTTCGAGCGCGCCGGTCAACGCGGTGAGCCCGGTGATCGCATCCGCCTGGACGTAGCAGTCGGCGACCCGGCCGTTGCCCATCACGACGTTCGGCGCGGTGTCGATCTGCACGAACTTCGCGTCGGGGAACAGGTAGCCGCTTTCGATGGTGTAGTGGTTGAGGCTCGCGCCCACCGCGATCACGCAGTCGGCCTCCTGCAACATTTCCATCGCCACCTTGCTGCCGAACAGCCCGGCGATCCCGACGTGGTAGTCGGTGCGTCCGTAGAGCCAGTTCTTGGCCTGCAACGTCGTGGCCAGGAGCGCACCGGTCCGTTGCTGCAGGGCGAGGATCTCCTCGGCGGCGCCGGCCTGGCGTGCGCCCCTTCCGGCGATGATCACCGGGCGCTTGCTCGCCGCGATCAGCTCCCGGGCCTGCTCGATCCGCTCCGGGTGCGGCAGCAGCTTCGGGGTGCGAAGCAGTTCGGTGGAGGGTGAGTACGGCAGGTCGTCGTCGAACTCCTGCAGCTGCACGTCGATCGGCACGCTGATCATGACGGGCCGGGACTGCGTGCGGGCGAGGTGGAAGGCGTTCCGGACGACCTCGATGGCGGAGTCCGCCTTGGCCACGTGGAAGAACTCGCATTCGATCGCGGCGGCGAACCGGCGCTGGTCGAGGTACTGCACGGCGGACTCGTCGCCCAGCGGCGTCTCGCCGACGAACGCGACTAGAGGGATGCGGGCCCGGCTCGCCACGATCATCGACGTCGCCAGCTGCGAAACTCCCGGCCCGCTGGTGGTCGTCACGACACCGGGGCGGCCCGAAGCGCGGGCGTACCCGTGCGCCATGCTGAGGCCCGCGCCCTCGTGCCGGACCTCGTAGAGGCGGGTGCCGTGCCCGGCGAGGGCGTTCATCCAGTGCATGTTGGCGTCGCCCATCATGCCGAACACGTCCGTGGTGCCCTCGGCGGCGAACGCCGCGGCCAGTGCTTCGTAGACCTTCATCGCACGGCCTCCTGTTCTTCGTGGTGGCTGACCCGGACCGCGAGGCGGGGGAACACCCGCAGCGCGTTGCCTCCGTAGATGGCGCGGCGGTCCTCGGGGGTGAGGGACGGGATGTCGTCCAGCAGCGCCTTGGTGTCGTCGAAGCGGCGGCCGGTCTCGGGGTCGACCGAGCGGACGGCGCCGATCATCTCCGAGGCGAACAGCACGTTCGCGGCGGGAATGACGTCGGTCAGCAGCTCCAGGCCGCGCCGGTGGTAGACGCAAGTGTCGAAGAAGACGTTGCCCAGCAACGACTCCTCCAGCGGCGGCCGGCCCCGGTCCAGCATGAACCCGCGGTAGCGGCCCCAGTGGTAGGGCACGGCGCCGCCGCCGTGCGGCAGGATCAGCCGCAGCGTCGGGAAGTCGCGGAACAGGTCCGACTGGCACAGCTGCATGAACGCGGTCGTGTCGCCGTTGAGGTAGTGCGCGCAGGTGCCCTGAACCGCGTCGTTGCGCGACATCGCCACATGCACCATGGCCGGGACGTCCAGCTCCACCAGCTTTTCGTAGAGCGGGTAGTAGACGCGGTCGGTCAGCGGCGGGGCCTGCCAGTAGCCGTCGGACGGGTCCGGGTTGAGCAGGCACCCGACGAAGCCGAGTTCGGTGACGCAGCGCTCCAGCTCGGCCGCGGACGCGCGGACGGACGCGGCCAGCGCGTCGCCGGGCGATTGGGGGAGCTGGCAGACGGGGGCGAAGTTGTCCGGGAACAGGCCGCAGACGCGGGCGATGAGGTCGTTGCTCACCCGGGACCACACGAGGCTGGTTTCGGCGTCGCCGTAGTGGTGCGCCATCTTCCCGGCGCCCGGGGAGAACAGGGTGAGGTCGGTGCCGCGTTCGCGCTGCAGCTTCAGCTGACCGTTTTCGATGGCGGTGCGGATCTCGTCGTCGCCGATGTGCAGCTCGTCGGGCGAGACGCGCGCGCCCGAGCCCTCGAACGCCTGGATCTGGCGCTCCCGCCACCGCCCGAGCGCGGGCGGCGCGGTCGTGAAGTGACCGTGGCAGTCGATGATCATGAAGGGGTCCTCCCGGTGAGTTCCCGGCCCCGTTCGAGGCCGGGGTAGCCGCGCACCGGCGCGGTCATGAGGAAGCGGTAACCCTCGTCGACGACCTGCTCGGCGTTGCGGGCGGTGACGTGCGGGTGCCCGACCACGACGTCGTGCTCCAGGCACGTCTTCACGATCCGGGCGCGGGCTTCGACCATCAGCGGATGCTCGAGCTGCCGGGGGACGCCGAGTTCCTGGCTCAGGTCGCCTTCGCCGATGAGGATCAGGCCGATGCCGGGCACCTCGTCGAGAATGGCGGGCAGGTTGTTGATGCCGAGCTGGTCTTCGATCTGGATCACGACGAGGATTTCGCCGTCCGGGTCGAGCGGCCAGACGTCGGCCTTGGCGTAGTAGTCCTGAGTGGACAGTCCCCAGTACCGCGCGGCCGCCGCCGGTGCGTCGCCGCGCAGGCCGGCCGGTTCGAAGCGGGGAGCGTCGGGCAGCCGGGGATACCGGCAGGCCGCGACGGCGTTGCGTGCCTCTTCGACGCGCGAGATGTGCGGCCACACGATGCCGTACGCGCCGAGGTCGAGGGCCTGTTTTGCGTGCCACTGGCCGTGTTCCGCGCCGTTGACGGGCACCCGGACCAGGGGAGTGGGCGACGGGGCGAGGGTGCCCGCCTCGAAGATCCGGCGCCGGTCGAGCAGATACTGGAGGCTGTCGCGCAGGGTCCGAGCGTCCCACGGCTTGTGCTCGGCTTCGAAGACGAGGCCGTCGTAGTCTGCGGACGCGAAGTCGAGGGCCGCGGCCGGTTCGGGGGCGGCGAACGCGGCGAAGGCGTGCTGCCCCGACTCCAGCGCGGCGATCACGCTATTGAGCCTGGCCACTGCGCACCTCACTCCGCTGGAAGATCCGCAGCCACCAGGCCCGCAGCCGGGTCCACACGGACGGCCGCGGCAGGGTCACTTCGGTGGTCCCCGTGCATCGGCGGACCAGTTCCGCCGAGAACTCCCTGGTCATCCGGGCAACCATGGCGCCGGCCCCGGCTTCGATCAGCGACGCGAGCTTGCCCGCGAGGGTGATCTCCCCGGTGACGCGGACCCAGGACCCGCCGGCGTCCTCGCGCACCTGAAAGGTGGCGTGCGCGGTGAACCGCGTGGCGCCCTGCCCGTCCCGGCCCTTGGCCGAAAGGCGTCCTTCCCGCTCGGGTTCGTCCAGGTCCAGCGACACCCGGGCGCCGAAGCGCACGCGGACGGCGCCGAACTTGACGGCCAGCGTGCCGTCGAAGGAACCGTCCTCGTGCGACTGGCCGAGTTCGGCCCCGTCGATGCACGACACCACCTCGGCGGGGTCGGACACCACTTCCCACACCCGTCCCGGCGGCGCGGGGACGGGGATCTCCTCGTCGATCTTGATCAAGGCTGTGACCTCGCTTGGCGATTCGGTCAGATTGTTTAACAACTTGCCGGGCGACCGTAGCAGGTGCTGCACAGATCCAGCAAGAACCGATGTGATGCCCGAATTATGTAGAACAACTTTGCGAGATTGAACCCTGGGTAGTCAATCTGGATGCAAAGGGTGATATTCGGCAGATTGTTAAACGATCTGGCCGTTCAAGTCTTGAAAGTCCAGGACTTGCGCCGTACGGTCGCTGACACTGTTGAACATTCTGGCCGCTCGGCCTCAGACAACGGAGGAGTTGCCCCATGGCCAGGCCCCTGTCCGTCGCGGTGAAGTCCTACCCGCACACGGCGTTCCTCACCGACCCTGCCTTCACCGCGGGCGGGCACCCGGTCACCCTTGCGGCGGCGAACCCGATCTACCGCGCGTTCGCCCCGATGGTGCGCGAACTGCGTTACGACGTCAGCGAACTCGCCCTCGCCACGTTCCTGCAGGCCTACGAGGCCGGCGTCCCGATCTCCCTGCTGCCGGTCGTGCTCAGCGGCGACTTCCACCACCACTCACTGACCCGCTGGCCCGGCTCACCCGAGCTGACCCCGGCCGATCTGGCCGGCCGGAAGGTCGGCGTGCGCGCCTACAGCCAGACCACGGGTCTGTGGGTCCGCGGCATCCTGCACGAGGAGTACGGCGTCGACGCCAAGGACGTCACCTGGGTGACCACCGAGGAGCCGCACGTCGCCGAGTACGTCGAGCCGCCGAACGTCGAGCGCGCGAGCGGGAAGGTGCTCGACCTCCTGGGTCGCGGCGAGGTCGCGGCCGCCGTCCTCGGCCCGCCCGCGCTCGACAGCGCGGAGGGCCCGTTGGTGCCGCTCATCCCGGACTGGCGGGAGGCCGAGGAGGCGTGGGGCGCCCGGCACGCGACGGTGCCGATCAACCACCTGCTCACCGTCCGCCGCGACCTCCTCGAAGCCGAACCCGGCACGGTGACCGAGCTGTACCAGGCCTTCGGCGCCCGCATCGAGGAGCGCAAGGCCGAGCCCGACCCCGGCCCCCGCGTGCGCGCCCTGCGGTTCGGCGTCACCGACGAGCTCGTCGCCGGGCTCCAGGTCGCCATCGACTACGCCCTGCAGCAGAACGTCATCCGCACCCCGGTGACGGTGGCCGAGCTGCTCGCCGACTTCACCCGCCTCTCCTGACCTTCCGACCGAGACCAGAGGTGCCATGTTCAGCGTCGACACGCACACTCACATCATTTCTCCGGACACCACCGCCTACCCCGCCGCGCCGCTCGGCGGCCACCGCTCCGAGTGGTCCCGCGAACGCCCGGCCGACATCGACGGCCTGCTGCGCGAAGCCGACGCCGCCGGCGTGGATCACCTCGTCGTGGTCCAGGCTTCGACGGTGTACGGGTTCGACAACAGCTACGTCGCCGACGAGCTCGCCCGGCACCCCGGCCGCCTCACCGGCGTCTGCTCGGTCGACTTCCTCTCCCCGAAAGCCGTCGACGACCTGACGCACTGGGTCGACGAGCGCGGCTTCTCCGGGGTGCGCATCCGCGCCGCGAACGGCACGACGGCCGTGCCGACCCCGGGCCGCGGCCTCGACGACGAGCGCATGACGCCGGTGTGGGAGTTCCTGTCCGAGCGGCGCGTCCCGGTGTGCGTCCAGATGCACGCCGAGCACGCCCCGGTCCTTTCCGGACTCCTGCGGGAGTACCCGGGGCTGACCGTGGTCCTCGACCACGCCGCCCGCCCCCAGCTGGATGGCGACCCGTATCCCTCCCCGCTCGCCGAGACCGGCCGGGTCTTCGTCAAGCTCACCCCGCCCGCCGTCCTGCGTGCCCAGCGTGAGGCGGGGTCCGCGGCGCCGCTCGTCGAAACCCTGGTCAAGGAGTTCGGCGCGGACCACGTGCTGTGGGGTTCCAACTTCCCCGCGTCGGCGGGATCGCTGGCCGAGCTGCGCGACCTCGTGCGGGAGCAGCTGCCCACGCTGGACGACCCTGAACTGGCCCTGATCAGCGGCGGGACGGCCGCCCGGCTTTACGGGATCACCGTCGCGGAGGGACAGTGAGTGTCATGCGCCGCTCGCTCCGCCTGACCGCCGTCGCCGTCCTGGTCACCCTCCTCGGGACGGCCTGCAGCGAGCCGCCGCCGGTGCCCGGTGCCAAGAACCTCGACGAGCTGTACCAGGCGGCCAAGGCGGAAGGGCAGGTCGTCTGGTTCGCGCCGAAACCCGAGGCGCAGATGCGCAAAGCCATCCAGGCCTTCCAGAAGAAGTACCCCGGGATCTCCGTCAAGTACACCAACAAGAAGGCCCCGGACCTGGTCACCCAGCTCAACGTGGAACAGGCCGCGGGCCGCGTCAGCTTCGACGTCTCCAACGCCGGCGGCCTCACCGTGCTGCCCTCGCTGGACATGGCGGCCTCGGTGCACTGGGCCGACTTCAAGGTCCCCGGCGACCAGATCTTCGACGGCAACTTCGTCTACATCTGGGCCGTGCCGAAAGTCTGGGCCTACAACACCAACGCCGTCCCGAAGGAAACCGCGCCGAACAGCTGGGACGACCTGCTTTCCCCGCGGTGGAACGACGGCAAGCTCACCGTCGAGTCGCGCGGCTCGTTCATGACAGTGTGGGCCCAGGACCCCACGCTGGGCACCGACGCCGGGCTCGACTACGCCTCCCGTCTCGCGCAGCTGCACCCGCACTTCACCGACAACACCACGCAGGCGCACACGAACATCGTCTCCGGCCAGACCCCGGCCGGGACCGACCTGATCAACCTCGTGCTGGAGGACCAGGCCAAGGGCGCGCCGATCGCCGTCGCCCCGGTCGGCCCGACCAACGCCAACAAGGCGTACCTGTTCGTGCCCGAAGGGTCCCCGCACCCGGCGGCGGGCCGGCTCCTCACCGCCTTCCTCGCCTCGGCGGAAGGCCAAGCCGCCCTGGTCGGCAGCTACAACTCGATCCTGCCGCCCGACACCGACTGCTCGAAGGCCACGAAGAACCGTGTCGTCGCCGCCCTGTGCGAGGCCGGCGTCAAGTGGTTCAGCGAGAACGACCTCCAGCAGTACCAACGGTTTTCGGACTTCTTCCCCCAGGTCGAGAAGGCCATGGGCACCGACGTGAACTAACGCCCCTTTGGAGACTCCAACGATGCAGTCCGTCACCCGGGTCGCCCCCGCCGCACCCCCTCGTCCACCCGACGACCTCCCCCGTCCCCCTCGCCGGGACCGTGTGCTCACCGCCGTCAACATCGCCATCGGCGTGCTCCTCGCTTACCTCGTGCTCTTCCCGCTCGGCATGCTGGTCTACAGCAGCCTCAAGGACAGCGAGCTGAAGCTGCCCTTCCAGATCCCGGGCTTCACACTCGACAACTTCGCCGGGATCTTCTCGTCGCCGCGGGTGCTCGAGGTCGCCGTCAACTCGCTGATCTTCGTGGTGGGTACCGTCGCGCTGGCGCTGGTCGTCAGCGCGAGCCTGGCCTACCTGTTCGAGCGGACCGACATCCCCGGCCGCCGGTTCCTCGCTCCCAGCACGCTGGCCCCGATGGCTGTGCCGGCCACCGTCATGGCGGTGGCGTGGGTGCTGGCCGCCAACCCGGCCAACGGGCCCATCGCGATCCTCATCCGCAAGGTGACCGGGCTGACGGTCGACATCTACTCCCTGCCCGGGATGATCCTGGTGGCCGGCATCTTCGGCGTCCCCGGCATGTACCTCATGCTCGCGCCGGCTTTCGCGCGGCTCAACGTCGAGTTCGAGGAGGCGGCCGCGACGTCGGGCGCCGGCTGGTTCACCCGCACCCGGAAGGTGGTCCTGCCGCTCACCCTGCCCGCCATGAGCGCCGCCGCCATGCTGCTGGCCGTCATCGCCCTCGAAGAGTTCGCGATCCCGTCCATCCTCGGCACCCCGGACCAGATCTTCGTGTTCAGCAGCCTGGTCCAGGCGGCCCTGCAACCGCCGTCCGGCCTGTCGGACTACGGCCGGGCCAGCGCGTACGGCGTGCTGCTGGTCCTGCTCTCCCTGGTGCTGATCGCCGTGTACCGGCGGCAGACGCGGGAGTCGCACCGGTTCCAGGTCGTCAGCGGCAAGGGGTACCGGGTCACGCCGGTCCGGCTGGGCCGGTGGCGGATCCCGATCGCCGCGCTGGTGACGCTGTACGTGCTCATCGCGATCGTGATCCCCATCCTGACCCTGGTGTGGACGAGCCTGACGCCGTTCCTGCAACCGATCGACCTGCACAGCCTGGGCGAGCTCAGCTTCGGCAACTACGGCGCGATCTTCACCAACCCGAGCCTGACCCACGCGGTCGTCAACACCCTGGTGATCAGCCTGGTGACGGCGACGCTCACCGCGGGCCTCGGGCTCTGGCTGGCGCTGGCGTCGACCCGCGGCGGACGCGTGGGACGGGCCTTGTTCGACCTGACGTTCCTGGTCTTCGCCGTCCCCAGCGTCGTGCTGGGCGTGGCGGTGCTGTTCCTGTACCTGTTCCTGCCCATCCCGGTCTACGGCACGATCTGGATCATCGTCATCGCGCTCGTCACCCGGTACGTGCCGCGCGCGTCCCGGATGATCCAGACGTCGCTGCTGCAGCTCGACGGCGGCCTCGAAGAGGTCGGCCGCGTGTCGGGTGCCCGGCGCGGCACCGTGCTTCGCCGAGTGGTGCTGCCGCTCGCCGCCCCCGCCGTGAGCCGGACGTGGCTGTGGGTCTTCGCCAACGCGCTGGGCGAGCTCCCCATCGCGCTGCTGCTGTCCAGTTCGGACAACCGCACCGTCGTGGTGCTGCTGTGGGACATGATCGGCGAGAGTGCGAACTACCCCGAGGCCAGCGCCCTCGCGGTGCTGCTGCTCGCGCTTTCGGCCGGCTCCGTCTGGTGGGTCAACCGCCGTGGCTTCCAACAACACATGTGAGGTGTCGTGTCCATGTCCGTCTCTCCCGACCACGCCGTGACGATCTCCGGCCTGGAGAAGCGCTTCACCCGCAAGCAAAGCAGCGAAGTGAGCCTCGCGGTCGACAACGTCGGCTTCACCGTCCCGCGCGGCGACTTCTTCACGCTCCTGGGGCCCAGCGGGTGTGGCAAGACCACCACCCTGCGCTGCCTCGCCGGACTGGAGAGCGCGGATCGTGGTGAGATTTTGATGAACGGCAAGTCGGTGTTCTCCGCGGAGGCGCGCCGCGACGTGCCGCCCGAGGACCGGCCGATCGCGATGGTGCCGCAGTCCTACGGGATCTGGCCGCACATGAAGGTCTTCGACAACGCCGCCTTCCCGCTCCGGTACGGCCGGAAGACCTGCTCCCGCACGGAAACGCGAACGCGGGTGCTTGCCATGCTGGAGCAGGTGGGGCTGGGGGAGTACGCCGACCGGTGGTCCACCCAGCTCAGCGGCGGCCAGCAGCAGCGGCTCGCGCTGGCCCGTGCCCTGCTCTGCGAGCCGGAGGTGCTGCTGCTGGACGAGCCGCTGTCCAACCTGGACGCCAAGCTGCGCGCGCAGCTGCGGTCCGAACTGCGCTCCTTCCAGCAGAAGTTCGGGGTCACGACCCTGTACGTGACGCACGACCAGGGTGAGGCGCTGGCCATGTCGGACACGATCGTGGTGATGAACAAGGGCCGCATCGAGCAGATCGGGTCACCGGGGGAGATCTACGACTCGCCCGCGTCCCGGTTCGTGGCGGACTTCGTCGGGAGCGCCAACCTGATCCCCGGAGTAGCCGACGGCCCGGCTGACGCCGGGGCGGTCGAGGTCAAGACGTCCATCGGCCTGCTCCGCTGCGAACGGTTCGCCACTCCGCCCGCGGGAGTGCGCGAAGTCCACGTCTGCATCCGTCCCGAGCACGTCCGCGTCGTCGGTGAGGTGCCGGAGACCATCCTGGCCAACCGGTTCCCGGCGCGCGTGACCGCGACCGAATACCTCGGTGACCGCCGCGAAGTGGTCATCGCTGTCGACGACGTGGTGCTCCGCGCGCACGCCGACGCGCATCTCGCCGCCCGTCCGGGTGACGAGGTCGGGGTCGAGCTTGATCCCGCGTGGACGGTGGCGCTCTGGTCGTGACCTAGGAGGTGGTGAACTTCAGCTGCAGCGCGCGCCGGACCGCCGACAGGTGGTGCCGCATTGCCGCGGCGGCGGCCTCGGGATTGTGCGTGACGATCGAGGCCAGGATCGCCTCGTGCTCCTGCACGACGGTCGACCTCGGCCGCGAGCGGTCCATGTCGCGGTACTGGCGCAGCACCAGCGGGTAGAGCAGGCTGTCGACGAACTTGGTGAGCGTGGCCTGCCGCGCCGCCTGGCGGACCTGCTCGTGGAACCTCCGGTTCAGGGCCGAGTACTCGTCCCGGCCGTCCTCCGCCTGGCCGGCCCGCATGCTCGCGCAGATCTCGGTCATCGCGGCGAGGTCTTCGTCGGTGGCCCGCTCGGCCGCTTTCGCCGCCAGGGCCGCCTCGAGCACCTCGCGGGTCTCGAGGATCTCGATGGCCTCGTCCTCGGTGAACGACCGGGTCCGGGCGCTGCGGTTCGCCTCCGCGGTGACGTAGCCCTCCTGCGCGAGGCGGGCGAGCACCGACCGGAGGGTGCCGCGGGAGACCTGGAGCCGGACGGAGAGGTCCGACTCGGTCAGGCGCGAATCGGGCGCGTAAAAACCGGAGAGGATCAGGCCGCGGAGGTCGTGGTAGGCCTGGGAGGTCCGGTTGGCGCCGGTGTCCGGGGCGCTCGTGCGCGCCGCGTCCTGGCCCGTGTCCACCTCCACGAGAGCCCCACCTCCACCACCAGCCCGGCCGAGTACGTCGGCTAGATCTTACGACGGACGACCGGGCGACTCCGTTCGGACGCGCGCGGGGCGAGGCGTGAAGCCGGCGGCCCGGTAGCAGTCGTCGATCAGCCGCATCGTGGCGACGGCGTCGTCGAGGTCGTTCTCCAGCGGGGCTCCTTCGCGCAGGTGGGCGGCGAACGCCTCCAGCTGGTAGGTGTACGACGAGCGGCGGCCGAGCTCCTCGACGCGGGTGCCGCTCGCGTCGGTGATCGTGACGCGGTCGTCGAGGTGGGGCTGGACGAAGTTCTCCGCGACGGCCTCGCCGCGGCTGCCGATCAGGCGGTAGCTGAACCGCCACGACGGCGCGGCCATGTGACAGCGGGCCCGGCCGATGACGCCATTGGGGAACTCGAGGTCGGCGTCGAGCCATTCGTCGACGCCGGGGTGGCCGGCGCGCTCGCCCGCGCGGGCCGCGACCAGCCGGGGCGGGCCGCCGGTCCACTCCGCGAGGGCGCGGTGCGCGTGCAGGCTGTAGCAGCCGAGGTCCATCGTCGCGCCGCCGGCGAGGTCGAGCGACCAGCGCGGGTCGGCGTCGTCCGGGGCCGGCATGAACATGTCGGCCTCGACCGCGCGCAGCTCGCCCAGTTCACCCTTCTCCAGCAGCTCGTGCAGCCGCCGGGTGACCGGGTGGTAGAGGTAGTGGAACCCCTCCATCACCCGCACACCAGCGGCCACCGCCGCGTCACGTACGACAGCGGCCTCGACGGCGTTGCTGGCAAAGGGTTTCTCCGACAGCACGTGCTTCCCGGCTTGGATCGCCGCGAGGTTCCACGGGCCGTGCCAGGCGTTGGGCAGCGGGTTGTAGACCACCTCGACCTCAAGGTCTTCGACGACCTCGGCGTACGAGCCGAGGACCCGCTCCACACCGTGCTCGGCTGCGAACCGTTCCGCCCGCCAGCGGTTGCGGGCGGCGATGGCGACCAGGCGGTGCCCGGTCGCGACCGCCGGCTCGGCGATGGACTTGCCGGCGATGCGGGCCGCGCCGAGGATCCCGATGCGCAGCGGTGTCACGCTTTCCTCCCGGCGGTCAGCAGCTTCGCGGCCGCGTCGAAGGCTTCGGCGACGGCCGTTTCCGGGTCCAGCGCCCGGTGGCGGTGCGACATCATCTCCACGCCCCATGGCCCGTCGTAGCCGAGCCCGGTGACGGCGTCGATGAACGCGGGGACGTCGAAGTCGCCCTGTCCACAAAGGACGCGGTTGTCGAAGGTGTCCTCGAAACCCGACCCGATCTGGTCCGCGGCACCGTCGTCGAGTTCGACGGCGAAGAGGTGCCCGTGCGGCACGAGTGCCGCCATCGTGGGGTAGTCCATGCCGCTGCGGTAGATGTGCCAGATGTCCAGCAGCAGCCCGGCGGCGGGGAGGGCTACATCGGCGACGAGCCGCGCCGCCGGTTCGAGCGTCGGCATGCTCGAGAACGCGCAGGCTTCGAGCGCGATCCGCGTCCCGGCGGCCGCAGCCTCGGACGCCAGCTCCGCGAACGACGAGCGCAGCACCGCCGGATCGTACTGGTCACCCAGCATGCCCGCGCCCACCTTGATGTGGCGAGCACCCAGCGCGGCCGCGGCGTCGAGTAGGTCCGCGCGCGCCTGGGACGCTTCCGCGGTCCACCAGTGGTCGATGACCTCCAGTTCGATGTGGACGATCCCGTGCGCGGCGAACAGCTCCGCGAGCCGGGCCAGCCCGATGTCGTCGCGGGCGGCGACGAGATCGGCGTGGTTGATCCCGAACCCCCGGTAGCCCGCGGCCGCGACGGCCGCGATCCGCCGCTCGATCCCGATCGGGCTGTGGTCGCCGGTGCGCGACGGCATCACGTTCCCGGCCGACGTCCAGCAGGTGGCCAGCAGCTCCGGCGTCACCACGGCAGGCTCCGCAGGTAGGCCACGGACGCGCGGACGTCGGCGCCTGGGCCCTCGCCTTCGGGCTCGCCGGCGAGGATGGTGTCCTGCTCCATCGTGTACCAGCCGCGGTAGCCGTGGGACTCCAGCACGCCGATGATCGCCGCGATGTCGACGTCCCCGGCCCCAAGCGGCCGGTACAGCCCGCCGCGCACCGCGTCGGCATAGGTCAGCTCACCCGCCCGCACCTTCTCCGCGACCGTGACGTCGACGTCCTTGAGGTGCGTGTGGGAAATGCGATCGGGGACGGACTTGGCCAGCTCGACCGGGTCCGTTCCGCCGATGAGCAGGTGGCCGGTGTCGAGGCACAGCGGCACCGTCGACCCGGCGAGGACCCGCTCGACCTCGGCGCGGTTTTCGACCATCGTGCCGACGTGCGGGTGCAGCGCGGCGGCGACACCGCGCTCGCGCGCCCGGTCGGCGATGCGGTCGAGGTTGCCGAAGAGCGTGCGCCACGCTCGTTCGTCGAGTTCGGGCCGCTCGTCGTAGCCGTCGAGGCCGCTGGCCGCGGCGAGCACGATCGTACCCGCGCCGGCCGCGACGAAGCCGTCGAGTTCGCGGTCGATCTCCGGCAGCGGGTCACGCCCGGCGTCGTGCAGGACGACGGGGACGAACCCGCCGACCGCGGAGAGGCCGAGCTCGCGCAGCTTGGCCGCCTTCGCCGCCGGGTCGCGGGGCAGGAACCCGTCCGGCCCGAACTCGGTGGCGACCAGCCCGATGTCCTTCATTTCCGAAAGCACCCGGTCGGGGGTGAGCTGGTGGCCCCAGCCCGGCACTTCGCAGACGCCCCAGGAGATCGGCGCTCCGGCAACCCGGTCCATGATCATGTCAGCACTCCGTCGGTGAGGGCGGGGGATACGGCGACGGCCCGGCCGGTGGCCGCGCTTTCGGCCGCCGCGTCGGCCAGGGCGAGGGCGGCTCGGCCGTCGGCGAAGCCGGGGGAGGGCGGCCGCTGCTCGCGCACCGCCCGCACGAACTCGTCGAACTCCGCGCGGTAGGCGTCGCGATACCGCTCGACGAAGAACTTCAGGTACGGGTCGGCCGTCTCGGTCCCGCCCGGCCCGTAGGCCCGCACGGACGACGACGTCTGGTTGCCCGCTTCGAGCATTCCATTGTCACCGAAGGCTTCCAGACGCTGGTCATGGCCGAACGCGCAGCTGCGGCTGTTGGTGATGGTGCACAGCGCGCCGCTCCGGGCACGCAGCAGCACCATCGCCTGGTGCGCGTCCCCTTCCGCGGTGAGCATCTCGTGGCCGTCGCCGGACGTGAACGCCTGCACCTCCGCGATCTCGCCGAGGAAGTATCGGGCGACGTCGAAGTCGTGGATCGTCATGTCCCGGAAGAGCCCGCCGGACGCGGCCACGTAGGCCCGCGGCGGCGGCTCGGGGTCGCGGCTGGTGAGCCGCAACGCCCGCAGTGTGCCGATCTCGCCGTCGGCGACCCGGCGGTGGATGTTCGTGAACGTCGGGTCGAAGCGCCGGTTGAAGCCCATCATGACGAATGGCCGCAGCCCGGCGATCTCCGCCCAGCACGCGTCGATCCGCGCCAGGTCGAGGTCGATCGGCTTCTCGCACAGCACCGGTTTGCCGGCGAGAGTGGCTTGAGTGAGCAGATCGATGTGCGTCGGCGTGGGGGAGGCGATGACGACCGCGTCCAGCCCCGGGTCGGACAGCACCCGGGTGACACTGTCGGTCGCGCGGCCCCCGTGCCGGGCGGCGAGGCTCTGGGCGGCGGGCAGCACGGGGTCGCACACCCAGGCGAGCTCGGCGTCGTCGTGGCCGGCGATCGACCGCGCGTGGACCTGGCCGATCCGGCCGCAGCCGAACAGCGCTACGCGGAACATGTGTCACCTCCGTTGTTTTCGGGACGGCCGCTGCTCCAGGACAGCGCCCGCACGTCGGCGGTCACCGCGAGGACGGCGGTCAGCAGGTCTTCGTCGATCGGCGCGGCCTCGGCGGCGACCGCCGCGTCCAGGTGCTTGGCCTTGGTGGTGCCGACGACCGTCGTCGCGGCGCCCGAGCGCTGGATGGAGAACTGGTTGGCCAGGAACGCGATGTCGGCGCCGCGCTCGGCACACACCTCGGCGGCGCGCCGGGCCGCATCGATGATCTGTTGCCCCGCCGGAACTTTGATCCGCGAACCCGCCGGGGTGAGCAGGCCGAGCGCGACGGCGGCAGCGTTGATCAACCCGACACTCCGTTCCTGACACAGCGGCGCCAGTTCGTCGGCGAGCCGGGTGTTGAGCAGCGTGTAGTGCGCGTAGGAGAGGACGACGTCCAGGTCGGTCTCGGCGACCGCGCGCCGCAGCGTCTCCATCGGGTAGCCGGTCATCCCGATGTACCGGCACTTGCCTTCGTCGCGCAGCCGGGCCAGTTCGGCGTAGGTGTCGCCGAAGACATCGTCGAGGTCGGTGAACTCGATGTCGTGCAGCTGCAGGATGTCGACGTGGTCGGTCTGCAGCAGCTCCAGGCTGTGGTGGACGCTCTCGCGCAGCCGCTTCGGCGTGAAGTCGAATTCGTCACCGCCGTAGCGGCCGGCTTTGGTGCCGATCACGACGTTGTCGCGATGTCCGCGCAGGGCGGTGCCGAGCCGGCGTTCGGCCAGCCCGTTTCCGTAGTAGGGCGAGGAGTCGAAGAACGTGATCCCGGCGTCGAGCGCTCGGTGCACCACTGCCGTGGCTTCGGTTTCGCCGATGGCGCCGAACATGTCGCCCAGCGGTGCGGTGCCGAACGACACCGCGGACACCTTCAGATCGGTGCTCCCGAGGGGGTGGTGACGCATGGTTCCTCCGTGGGGGACTCGTAGAGTGCGGGCCGCGGCGGCAGGGTCACGGCGACGGAGCGCCGTTGCTCGGCGGCCTCCAGGCAGGCCTGCGCGGTGACACCGGCGGCGTAGCCGTCCCAGGCGCTGGCGCCGCAGACACCGCCGGTGGTGACCGCGGTGACCCACGCCTGCACCTGGCGGCGGTAGGCGTCGGCGAACCGGTCCCGGAAGTCCGCGACCGGTGGGGTGGCGGCCAGCCGGGCGGTGCTCGTTTCCCCGACCAGCTCGCAGCGGACGTCGTAGCCGTACTGCGCGTTGACGAAGATCTCGATGTCGGCGAGCACCCCGCCGGCGGTCTCCACGACCAGCAGCCGCGGGTCGCGCAGCCCGGCCGCGGCCAGGCTGCTGCTGCGCGGGGTGAAGACCGACACCCGGGTGATGTCGTCGGCCAGGAGCCAGCGGATGACGTCGAACTCGTGGACGGCCGAGTTGAGGATCGGCATCTCCGGGGTGAACCACGGCATGGCGACGGCGTTGCGGTGCGCGCAGTGCAGCATGAGCGGCGCCCCGGCACCGCCGTCCACGAGCGTCTGTTTCAGCTCGGCGTAGGCCGGGTCGAAGCGGCGCATGTAGCCGACCTGTACCAGCCGACGCCCCAGCGCGACCTCACGCTCGACGATGCGACGGCAGCCGTAGACCGTCGCGGCGAGGGGTTTCTCGCACAGCACCGGCTTTCCGGCGTCGAGGCAGGCCAGCACGAGGGGTTCGTGGGCCTCGTCGGGAGCGGCGATCAGGACGGCGTCCACATCGGACGCCGAGATGAGTGCATCCGGATCGGTCACGCGGGCTTGGTCGTCCGCGACCTCCTTCGCGCGACCGAGGTCGGTGTCGGACACCGCCACCACCGTCGCGCCGTCGATCCCGGTCCGCAGGGTCGCCACGTGGGCCGAGCCCATCGCGCCGGTGCCGATCACGCCCACGCGCAGCGTCATGACGGTGCTCCCGCGTACACCTCGGGGTTGGCGACGTTCTCGGCGCGGCCGCCGCCGAGGACCGCGGCCATCCCGGTCGCCATGTCGACACACGTGCGCTGCCACGCCCGCGCTGAGATCCCCATGATGTGCGGGGTCAGCACGACATCCGGGTGGTGGAACAACGGGTGGTCGGCAGGCGGCTCCGGGTCGTAGACGTCGAGGCCGACTCCGGCGAGACGGCCGTCGAGCAGGGCGGCGTGCGCCGCGTCGAGGTCGAGCAGGCCACCCCGGGCGCAGTTGACCAGGACGGCGCCCGGCTTGACCAGCGCCAGCTCGGCGGCGCCGATGAGGTGCCGGGTCTCGGGGGTCAGGGGCGCGTGCAGGCTGATGACGTCCGCGGCGGCCAAGAGCCGCGGCAAGTCGGTCACGGTGACGCCCTCGGCGGCGTCGAGGTGCGGGTCGAAGACGATCACCTCGGCCCCGAAACAGCGGGCCAGTTCGGCCACTCTCCGTCCGATCCGGCCGAAGCCGGCGAGCCCGACGGTGGCGCCGTCGAGGTCGTAGGCCGTGAGCCGGGTGCGGTGCGCCCACCGGCCGTCGCGGACCAGGGTGGTGTGCCGGCCGAGCTTCTTGAGCAGGTGCAGGGCGAAGGCCAGGGTGCCTTCGGCGACCGCGCGGGTACCCGCGGTCGGGGTGACGACGACCGGCACCGATCGGGTGCTGGCCGCTTCGAGGTCCACGCGGTCGACGCCGACGCCGGTGCGGCCGATCACCCGCAGGTTCGGCGCGGCGTCGAGCAGCGCCCGGTCCACCTCGCTGGTCGCGCGGGCGATGAGCCCGATCGCGTCCGGCAGCAGGGCGCGCTGCTCGGCCGCGGACTCCGCCGTGACGACCTTGCCGAACGGCGACAGCCGCTCGACGACCAGGTCGTCCACCGGTCCCATGGCCATGATGACGGACGCGGTCATGGTCGCTCTTCCTTCCTGGCGGTGGAGCGGCGGACGACGAGGGTGGGCGCGATCAGGTCGCGGCTGCCGCTTTCCTTGGCCGCGTCGGCGGCGCCGTCGAGCCGCGCGAGGATCCGGGTGGCCGCCAGCTCGCCGATCTCAACGCTCCGCGGGTCCACAGAGGACAGTGAGAGGTGGGTGAGCGCGGCGAGCGCGGTGTTGTCGTAGCCGACGACGGACAGGTCGGCGGGCACGGCCAGCCCGGCGTCGTCGGCCGCGGACAGCGCGCCGACACCGGCGAGGTCGTTGAGCGCGACGATCGCGGTCGGCCGGTCATCCGAAGCCAGCAGCCGGGCCGCCGCGGCGTGCCCGGACGGCTCGTCGTAGTCGCAGAGCTCCACCCGGATGTGCTCGGCGAGCCCGTGCGCGCGCATCGCGCCCTCGTAGCCCCGCCGCCGTGCTTCGGCGACGCCGTCCGGGCCGCCGCCGAGGTGGGCGATCCGCCGGTGTCCCAGCTCGATCAGGTGCTCGGTCGCCTTGCGGCTGCCGGCTTCGTCGTCGTTGACCACGCTGTCGGCGTAGGGGAGCTCGTAGCTGTGGCTGCTGGCGACGACGGCGGGCACGGTCTTCATCGCCTCGGCCAGTGCTTCGTCGTACGGCAGGGTCCCGACAACGCACAGGCCTTCGACGCGCAGGTCGATGAACGCCTCGGCGACCCCAGGGTCGACCTTGCCGTCGAGCTGCCCGCCGCCGATGAGCACGCGCAGGCCGTTGGCCTTCAGGACCCGACGGAAGCCGTCGAGGATGTCGACGTACCACGGGTTGCGCAGGTCGGACACGACGACGCCGACGGTGCGGGTGCGGCCTTCGACCAGGCTGCGCGCCACGGTGTTCGGCCGGTAGCCCAGCTCCCGTGCGGCCTGCAGCACGGCTTCCCGCCGGGCGTCGCTGACCTGCGGGGCGCCCCGCATCACCAGGGACACCAGCGACTTCGAGACCCCGGCGTGCCGGGCGACGTCGTGGATCGTGGGCCGCCGGGCCTCCTGCTCGGTCATCGCCCGGCCCCGGCGGGGACCGCGGCCGGAACCGGGAGCCAGCCGCCGTTCTCGGCCGAGCGGGCCATCGTGGCGACGACGTGGGACGCGGTCAACGCTTCGGCCACGCTCGGCGCCAGCTGCTCGCCGGTTTCGATCGACTTCAGGAACAGCGCGGCTTCGACCACTTTCAGGTCGTCGTAGCTCATCGAGATCGCCGGCCCGGGCTGGAACCGGGCGTACTCGCCGTGGCCCGGTCCGGCCAGGACCGTGCGGTAGCCGTGGTCGGGACCGCCGCGGCCGAGGCAGACCGCCAGCTCGTTCATCCGCTCGAAGTCCCAGGCGACCGAGCCCTCGGTGCCGTAGATCTCGAACCCGATCTGGCAGCGCGGCCCGACGGTCACCCGGCTGGCTTCGACGGTGCCGACCGGCCCGCCGGCGAACCGGAGCAGCCCGGCGGCGTAGTCCTCGTTCTCCACCGGCGCCGTCGGCCCGCCTTCGATCACGGCGAAGTGCGTGCTCGGCCCGGCACCGGGCAGCGGGCGCTCCGGGATCATGATCGACGTCAGCGCGCTCACGTCGGTGATCGGCCCGAGCAGGTACTGCAGCAGGTCCACCGCGTGCGTCATGAGGTCGCCGAGCACGCCCAGCCCGGCCCGGTCGCGTTGGAAGCGCCACGACAGCGCGCCGTTCGGCTCGGCGGCGTAGTCGTTGAGGAACCGGCCGCGGACGTGCGTGATCCGGCCCAGCTGCCCGGTGGTGATCAGGTCACGGGCGTGCGCGACCGAGGGGGCGTGCCGGTAGTTGAACCCGACGGCCGTGCGGACCCCGGCTGCCTCGGCGGCGTCGGCGACCGCGACGGCGTCGTCGGTGGTCCGGCCGACCGGCTTCTCGATCCAGAAGTGCTTGCCCGCGGCGGCGACCGCCGAGGCGATCTCCCGGTGCAGGTAGTTGGGCGCGGTGATGCTGACGGCCTGGACGCCCGGGTGCGCGACGACCTCGCGCCAGTCGCCGGTGACCTGCTCGTAGCCCAGCGCGTCGCGCGCGAAGTCCCGCTGTTCGGCGAGGACGTCGGCGGCGATGATGAGGCGGGGGCGCAGGCCCAGCTCGGGATAGTGGTAGTTCACCCGGTCGTAGGACCGCGAGTGCAGCTTGCCCATCCAGCCGACGCTGATCAGGCCGACCCCCAACTCGGTGGTACTCACGAAACCTCCTTCTGCAGCCGCGTGGCGGCGTCGGTGGTGGTGCGGATGGCGTCGGCCACCGCACCGGCGAGGATGCTGGAATCCGAACCTACGCCGACGAAGGTGAAACCGTCGGCGACGTACCCGGCCGCGCTCGCGGGCGTGGCGGCCAGGGTCCCGGCCGCGATGCCCGCCTTCCCGGCCGCGGCGAGCACGTGCTCCATCGCGGCCACGAAGTCGGGGTGCCGGACCTGGCCGGGGATGCCCATGGCGTGGCTGAGGTCGCGGGGCCCGACGAACAGGACGTCGACCCCGGGGACCGCGGCGATCTCCGCCGCGTTGGCGACCGCCTCCGGGCTCTCGATCTGGATGATGCCGAGGACCTCGCCGTTGGCCCGGTCGAGCGCGCCGGTGTCGAGCCCGAACCCGCACGCCCGGTTGTAGGTGGCCACCCCGCGGTCGCCTTCGGGCGGGTACCGCAGATGCGCGATCGCCTCGGCGGCCTGCTCGACGGTGTCGATGCGCGGGAACATCACCCCGGTGACACCGAGGTCGAGCACCCGGCCGGCGCGGATCCGGTCGGCGGTCTCGACGCGCACGAGCGCGGCGACGCCGTGGGCTTCGGCGGCGAGGATCTGGGGGAGCAGGGCGTGTTCGCCGGTGCCGTGTTCGAGGTCGAGCAGCAGCCAAGAGGCGCCGCCGAGCGCGCAGGCCTCGGCGGCCAGCGGCGAGCCCAGGTTGACGAAGGTCCCCAGCGCCGGCCGCCCGGCCGCCATCAGGTCCACCAGTTGACGCCGGTTCACGCGTACCACCTCTGAGCTGCCTTCGCGGACTCGTACTGACGCCGTTTCTCCTGCACCGCGGGGTCGCGGGACACCTCGGCCGGTGCCACGTCCCACCACACCCCGCCCGCCGGCAGGTTCTCCTGCGGCGCGGTCTCCACCACGATCACGGCCGGGCCCGCGTGCTCTCGGGCCTTGTGCAGCGCGACCCGCACTTCGTCCGGGGTGCCCGCGGTGAACGCGGCCGCGCCGAGCCCGCGGGCGATCGCCGCCAGGTCCAGGTCGACGTAGCCGCCGGTCAGCGCCTCGCCGTCGCGGCGGCGGAACTCGTTGCCGAAGTCGTTGCCGCTCGCGGTCATCTGCAGGCGCCGGATCACCTGGAAGCCGTGGTTCTCCGAGATCACCACGGTGATCTTCAGGCCTTCCTGGACCGCGGTCGCCAGCTCGGTGGGCTGCATGAGGAACGTGCCGTCGCCGATGAAGGTGACCACTTCACCGTCCGGCTGGGCGAGCCGGACGCCGATGCTCGCGGGCAGCTCGTAGCCCATGCACGAGAAGCCGAACTCCAGGTGGCAGCGCCGGTCGTCCGTCGCGTCCCACACCTTCAGCAGGTCGCCGGGCGGTCCGCCGGCCGCGGCCACGACAGTGTCCCCGGCCCGGGACTCCTCCTGGAGCACGCCGATCAGCTGCCCTTGGGACATCGGGCTGTGCGTGGTTCCGGCCAGCGCCTCCGCGCGCCGGGGTGCCCACTCCGCGGCCAGGGAACGGGCCCGCTCGGCCCACTCGGCGCGCGGAGCGGTGCCCGCGACCCTGGCGGCCTCGGCCAGGGCTCGCAGGGCGAGCTTGGCGTCCGCGACGATCGCGGTCGCGTTCTGCTTGACCGCGTCGTGCTCGGTGACGTTGATCGAGGCGAACTGGACGCCGGGATCGGCGAAGAGGGACTGAGAACCGGTGGCGAAGTCGGTCAGCCGGGTTCCGATGTGGACGATAAGATCCGCTTCGGCCGCAAGGGTGTTCGACGCGGGATTGCCCTCCAGGCCGAGCCCGCCGAGCTGCCACCACTCACGCGCCTGAACCGCGCCCTTGCCGCCGAACGTCTCCACGACCGGCAGGCCGAACTCCCCGGCCAGCGCCTCGAGTTCAGCGGTGGCCTCGGAATAGTGGACACCGCCACCCGCGACGAGCAGGGGCCGTTTCGCCGCGGCGAGCAGCTTCGCGACCTCCGCGACTTCGTCCTGGTGCGGGCTGCGCCGCCGGATGGGCCAGTCCCGCTCGGCGAAGAACTCTTCGGGGAAGTCGTAGGCCATCGACTGGACGTCCTGGGGCAGCGAGACGACGACCGCGCCGGTGTCGGCCGGGTTGGTCAGCACCCGCATGGCCGCCGGCAACGCCGTCAGCAGCTGCTCGGGCCGCGTGATCCGGTCGAAGAACCGGGACACCGGGCGGAACGTGTCGTTCACGGTGACGTCGGCCGCGGCCGGGTCCTCCAGCTGCTGCAGCACGACGCCCTGGTGCCGGGTCGCGTAGGTGTCGCTGGGGAAGAGCAGCACCGGTAGCCGGTTGATCGTGGCCAGCGCGGCGCCGGTGACCATATTGGTCGAGCCCGGCCCGATCGACGCGGTCACCGCGAGCGTCGCCTTCCGCTTGCTGGCCTTGGCGTAGCCGACCGCGACGTGGACCATCGACTGTTCGTTGCGGCCCTGGTAGTAGGTCAGCTCGCCGGAGTACTCGTCGAGCGCCTGGCCCATCCCGGCGACGTTGCCGTGGCCGAAGATGCCCAGCATCCCCGGCACCAGCCGGCGGCGTTCGCCGTCACTGACGCTGTACTGCTTGCCCAGGTACAGCACGACCGCTTGGGCGGCGGTCACACGCACGGTGCCCATGGTTTCTCTTCCTCGTCGAAGTCGGGGATGAAGGTGATCAGCCGTGCAGCACGACCGTCTTCTCTTCGGTCATCTCGGCGACCGCGGCGCGGGGGCCTTCCTTGCCGATCCCGCTGCCTTTGAAGCCGCCGTAGGGCATCAGGTCCGCGCGCCACAGCGGCGTCCAGTTGACGTGCACGTTGCCGGCCTCGGCGTCGCGCGCGAAGCGGATGGCGGCCGAGACGTCCCGGGTGAAGATCCCGGCGCCCAGGCCGTAGCGTGTGTTGTTGGCGATCGCGAGTGCTTCGCCGGCGGAATCGGCGGTCGTCACCGCGATCGCGGGGCCGAACAGCTCTTCCTGGCTGAACGCCGAATCCGGGTGGACGTCCGTCACGATCGCCGGCTGCACGACGGCTCCGTCCCGGTCTCCGCCGTAGAGGATCTTGGCGCCGTCCTCGGCGGCCTGCTGGATCGCGGCGTGCACGCGGTCGGCCTCCCGGGTGGTGATCAGCGGGCCCATGGTCGTCGCGGCGTCGAGCTGGTCGCCCGCGCGGATCTCGGCGACGCGTTCGGTGAGCGCGTCGAGGAAGTCCCCGGCGATGGCCCGGTCGGCGACGACCCGCTGCACGGAGATGCAGACCTGGCCGGCGTTGGCGTAGCCGCCGATCGCGACCGAGCTCGCGGCGAGCTCGAGGTCGGCGTCGGCGAGCACGACCACCGGGCAGCTCGCGCCCAGCTCGAGGGACAGCTTCTTCACGCCGGCGACCCGCGTGATGTGCTCGCCGACCGCGGTGCTGCCGGTGAAGCTGATCTTGCGCACCCGCGGGTCCGCGCACAGCACGTCACCCAGCACCCCGCCCGGTCCCGGCAGGACCGAGAGCGCCCGCGGCTCGAGCCCGGCGTCCAGGAGGATTTCCGCCAGGAGCAAGGCGGTCAGGGGAGTGGTGCGAGCCGGCTTCAGCACGACGGCGTTGCCCGCCGCCAGCGCCGGGCCGATCTTGTGCAGCACCAGCAGGAGCGGGAAGTTGAACGGTGTGATCGCCACGACGACTCCGCACGGCTGCCGCAGCGTGAAGCCCAGCTTCGCCCGCCCGGCTCCCTTGTGCGCGTCCAGCGGCAGCGAGTCGCCGTAGAGCTGGGTGCCTTCGAAGGCCGACAGGCGGAGGATTTCCCCGGCCCGTGACGCTTCACCGGTCGCTTCGGCGAGGGTCTTCCCGGACTCGGCGCTGATCGTCTCGGCGAGCAGTTCGACGCGCTCGTCGGCGAGGGCCGCGGCCTTGAGCAGGATCGCCTGCCGGTCGTAAGCCGTCGTTTCCCGCTGGATGCGGGCGCCGGCCACGGCAGAGTCGAGGGCCCGAAGGGCGTCCTCGGCGGTGGCGACCGGGACGGTGTCGACGGCCTCGTCCGAGAAGGGATTCCGGACCTCCTCCGAGGCGCTTCCGGCGGTCCACTCACCGGCGGCGAACATCTTCACGAGCGACCTCCCGGCCTGGGAGGCGGCGTCGTGCCGATTTTGGAACGCTCCAAAACCGCAGGTGAAAGGGTTGGCATGGCATTTCCGATCTTGTGGTCGGGAACCGGGAGTTCCGTTGCGGGGAATCGCGGTGCTTCGACGGTGACGATGTGATCGAGCGGTCCAGCCGAGGACTGGGGGCGGACCTGGCGGCGCTTTGGAACGCTCCAAGGGTGCGCTGGGGCGGCGAGCTGTGTCAACACTTCGACCCCGAATGGCCGAAAACAGGCTCTTGACCTGGGGGTTCGCCGGATGGGGGCTTGACAGGACCGGCGGTGGAGGTTCAGTGTCTCGTTCCCAAGTTGCGGGGTTGTCAGGCAACGCACCCCCCGGGTGCTGGTGCTTCACCTCCGGCCACGGCGCCACCGCGCCCCTGGCCGGCGAGTTTCGGTGCACGACGAGATCGGCCGCGGCAGACGAACACGTCCGCCAGCGCCCCTTTTCGCCAGAGGGGACCGACCCCCAGGGACCCGGTCACATGCACACCATCGAACACTGGATCAACGGCGCCGCGACCCCGGCGGCCTCGACCCGCACCGCACCCGTCCACGACCCGGCGACCGGCCGGCAGCAAGCGCAGGTCCTGCTCGCCGAAGCGTCCGATGTGGACACCGCGGTCGCGGCCGCGAGCAAGGCCTTCGAGTCGTGGGGTGACTCCTCGCTGTCCCAGCGCACCAAGGTGATGTTCGCCTTCCGCGAGCTGCTCGTGAAACACGAAGACGAGCTTGCCCGGATCATCTCGGGCGAACACGGCAAGGTCGTCGAGGACGCCCGCGGCGAGATCGTGCGCGGCCGCGAAGTGGTCGAGTATGCGTGCGGCATCGCCGACGCGCTCAAGGGCAGTTTCTCGGATCAGGTCTCCCGCGACGTCGACGTGCTCAGCTTCCGCCAGCCTCTGGGCGTCGTCGCGGGGATCACGCCGTTCAACTTCCCGATCATGGTCCCGTCGTGGATGCACCCGGTGGCGATCGCCACGGGCAACACGTTCGTCCTCAAGCCGAGCGAACGCGACCCGTCCGCGTCGATGCTCGTCGCCGAGCTGTACGCCGAGGCCGGTCTGCCCGACGGGGTGTTCAACGTGGTGCACGGCGACAAGGTCGCGGTCGACGCGATCCTCGACCACCCCGACATCGCCGCGGTGTCGTTCGTCGGGTCGACCCCGATCGCGAAGTACGTCCACGAACGTGGAACCGCGGCCGGGAAGCGCGTGCAGGCCCTTGGTGGCGCGAAGAACCACGCCGTGGTGTTGCCGGACGCCGATCTGGAGTTCGCGGCGAACCACCTCACGGCCGCCGCGTTCGGCTCGGCCGGGCAGCGGTGCATGGCGATCTCGGTCGGCGTCGCCGTCGGGCCGGCCGGTGACCGGCTGGTCGAGATCCTCGAAACCAAGGCCCGCGAAGTGAAGGTCGGCCCGGGCAGCGACCCGGCCAGCGACATGGGACCGGTCATCACCGCGGCCGCCCGCGACCGCGTGGCCGACGCCGTCACCCGCAGCGCCGCGCAGGGCGCCACGGTGGTGGTCGACGGCCGCGACCTGAAAGTCGGCGGGCACGAGGAGGGGTTCTTCGTCGGACCGTCCCTTGTGGACCACGTGACGCCGGAGATGGACGCCTACCGCGACGAGATCTTCGGCCCGGTGCTGACGATCCTGCGCGCCGACACGGTGGACGAGGCGATCGCCGTCATCAATGCCAACCCCTATGGCAACGGCACCGCGATCTTCACCGCGAGCGGTGAGGCGGCGCGGAGGTTCCAGCGCGAGGTCAAGGTCGGCATGATCGGCGTCAACGTGCCGATCCCGGTCCCGATGTCGTACTACTCCTTCGGCGGCTGGAAGGACTCGCTGATCGGCGACAGTCCGGTCCACGGCCCGGAAGGCGTCCGCTTCTACACGCGCGCCAAGGTCGTCACCACCCGCTGGCCCCACGCCGAGGCCGCCTTCGATTTCCCCACGTCTAGCTGAAATCCCTTCCCCACACAAAGAGGTGTACAGAATGCAAGGAAAACGCGCTGTCTTCGCGATACTCGCAGCCGCGGTCCTGGTTGTCACCGGCTGCAGCAGTAGCGGTGGCAAGCAACAGGAGCAGGCCGCGGGCAACGCCGCCGCGGGGGTCGCCGACACCCCGCGGATGAAGGTCGCGATGATCACCCACGCGACCCCGGGCGACACGTTCTGGGACATCGTCCAGAAGGGCGCCCAATCCGCCGCCGCCAAGGACAACGTCGAGTTCGTCTACTCCAGCGACCCCGACGGTCCCAAGCAGGCCACGCTGATGCAGAACGCGATCGACCAGAAGGTCGACGGCATCGCGGTCGACCTGGCCCACCCCGACGCGATGGCCGGGGTCGTCGCGAAGGCGAAGGCCGCCGGAATCCCCGTCGTGGCCTTCAACTCCGGCCTGGACAACTGGCAGAAGCTCGGCGCGATGTCGTTCTTCGGCCAGGACGAGTCCCTGGCCGGGCAGGCGTTCGGGAACCGGCTCAACGAGGTGGGCGCCAAGCACGCCCTGTGCGTCATCCAGGAGCAGGGCCAGGTCGCGCTCGAAGCTCGATGCGCCGGCCTGAAGCAGGCCTACAAGGGGCAGAGCGAACTGCTCTACGTCAACCAGGCCGACCCGTCCGCGGTGCAGAGCACCATCCAGGCGAAGCTCCAGCAGGACAAGAGCATCGACTTCGTCGCCACCCTGGGCGCGCCGATCGCGCAGCTCGCGGTGCAGTCGGTGTCCGGCGCGGGCAGCTCCGCCAAGGTCGCGACGTTCGACACGAACAAGGCACTGGTCGACCTCATCAAGAACGGCTCGGTGCAGTGGTCGGTGGACCAGCAGCCTTACCTCGAAGGCTACCTGTCGGTCGACGCGCTGTGGCTGTACAAGACCAACGGCAACGTCAGTGGCGGCGGCAAGCCCGTGCTCACCGGGCCGTCGTTCATCACCAAGGACAACATCGACACCGTCGCCGAGTTCGCGAAACAGGGCACCCGGTGACCGCCGCGGCCGGAGTACCCAGGAGGATCCGATGACACAGGCACTCACGCCCACCCCGACCGCGTCGGCGCACCGCGTCCAGGCCCAGCCGCGTTCGCTGGTCCGCCGGATCGTCTCCCGGCCCGAGCTGAGCTCGTTGCTCGGCGTCATCGCGGTGTTCGTGCTCTTCTTCGCCGTCGCCCCGCCGTTCCGCGGGCCGGCCGCACTGTCCACAGTGCTCTATTCCAGCTCGACGATCGGGATCGTCGCCGTCGCGGTCGCGCTGCTGATGATCGGCGGCGAGTTCGACCTCTCGGCCGGCGTGGCGGTCACGACGTCGTCGCTGGTCGGCTCGATCGTCGCCTACCAGTTCTCGGTCAACGTCTGGGTCGGCGTCCTCGTCGCCCTGATCGTGTCGCTCGGCATCGGGTTCCTCAACGGCTACCTCGTGATGCGCACGAAGCTGCCGAGCTTCCTGATCACCCTGGCCAGCTTCCTGATGCTGCAGGGGCTCAACCTCGCGGTCACGAAGCTCGTCACCGGCAACGTCGCCTCCGACTCCATCGCCGACATGGATGGGTTCGACTCGGCGAAGGCGATCTTCGCGGCCGACATCCCGATCGGCAATGTCACCATCAAGGTCACGGTCCTGTGGTGGATCGCGTTCGTGGCGGTGGCGACCTGGCTGCTGCTCAAGACCAAGGCGGGCAACTGGATCTTCGCCGTCGGCGGCCAGGCCGACTCGTCGCGGGCGGTCGGCGTCCCGGTCAAGCAGACGAAGATCGGGCTGTTCATGGGCGTCGGGCTGCTGGCCTGGTTCGGTGGCATGCACCAGCTGTTCGCGTTCGACTCGGTCCAGTCGGGCACGGGCATCGGGCAGGAACTGCTGTTCATCGCCGCGGCGGTGATCGGCGGCTGCCTGCTGACCGGCGGCTACGGCTCGGCCATCGGCGCCGGGATCGGCGCGCTGATCTACGGGGCGACGACTCAGGGGATCGTCTACGCGGGCTGGAACCCGGACTGGGTGAAGTTCTTCGTCGGCGCGACACTGCTCGTCGCGACGCTACTCAACATGTGGGTGCGGCTGCGCACCTCGAGGAGGTGAGCGGTCATGGCTGACAGGACTCCGGTCGTCGAACTGGCCGGCATCGGCAAGAACTACGGCAACATCTCGGCGCTGCGCGGCGTCACCCTCGCGGTGCGCGACGCGGAGGTCACGTGCGTGCTCGGCGACAACGGCGCCGGGAAGTCCACGTTGATCAAGATCATTTCCGGGCTGCACGGCTACGACGAGGGGGAGTACCGGGTCGACGGCGTCCCGGTGCGGTTCGCGACGCCGCGCGAGGCACTGGACAAGGGCATCGCCACGGTCTACCAGGATCTGGCGGTGGTGCCGCTGATGCCGGTCTGGCGCAACTTCTTCCTCGGGTCCGAGCTGACTAAGGGGACCTGGCCGTTCCGCGTCCTGGATTCGGAACGGATGCGCGAGACGACGATCGACGAGCTGGGCAAGATGGGCATCGCACTGCCGGACGTGGAGGCACCCATCGGCAGCCTGTCCGGCGGGCAGCGCCAGTGCGTCGCGATCGCCCGCGCGATCCACTTCGGCGCCCGGGTGCTGATCCTCGACGAGCCGACGGCGGCGCTGGGCGTCAAGCAGTCCGGCGTCGTGCTGAAGTACGTCGCGGCGGCGCGCGACGCCGGGCTCGGCGTCATCTTCATCACGCACAACCCGCACCACGCGTTCATGGTCGGTGACCACTTCGTCGTGCTGCGCCAGGGCGAGGTCGAGCTGAACGCCGCGCGGGCGGACCTGACGCTGGACAACCTCACTCACCACATGGCCGGAGGTTCCGAGCTGGAGTCGCTCAAGCACGAGCTGAACCGCTTGCCCGCACCGGAGATCGGCGCGTTGTCGGGAGCATCGGCGGCCGGCTGACGCCGCGGTGCGCGGACGTCGCTGTGTCCTGGCCGTCGCCGGACGGCTTCGGCCAGGACAGGCGAAGTGTGCGCTCGCCGGCGGGTTCGGAGGTGATCGCGGTCCTTCCGGTGCGGTTCGCGGGTTCTCAGGAAGTCGGTCCCCAAGTGACCGGGCTGGTGGTGAACGAGTTCGGCGCGGCGAGCGGCACCGTGATCGATGACGGCGCCCACGGCGCCCGGCTGATGGCGGACCGCCCCGAGGCGAGGTTCGCGCTCTGCTGCGGCGTCGGGGCCAGTTGGAGGTGGAAGTCGGCCGGTGCCTGGCCGGTCAGCACGACCTGGAGCCGGTAGCCGGCCGGGAGCACGGTGAAGTTCGGCAGGACCGCGATGTCCATCTTCACGGTCTCGTTCGCGGTGAGAAGCCGTTGACTCGCATGCGTGAACGGGTGGCTCGGCTGGATCAGCGCGTGGCCGGCGCCGTACCAGCTCCGCCGGGCGTCCAGCTCGCGCATGCTTGCCAAGAGCCCGCCGTCCGACACCTTGGTCACGGCGCCGGACGGCGACACGAGGTTCACGGTCGCCGCCACGTACGCGTCCGGTGCGGTCGACTTCAGGTACAGGCTGACGTCGATCGGGCCGGCCAGCACGGCGTCCCGGGACAAGGGTGCGGTGGTGTAAGTGAGCGCGGAGGAGAGTTCGTCAGTTCCCGCGGCGGTGGGCCGGGTCGTCGTCAACGCGCCGCCGTCGCCGAAGTAGTACGTACCGGTGCCGGTGGACGGCGGCCAGGCGGCGGTGTCGACCCAGCGGCCGCCGCCGTTCTCGAACAGGTGCAACGGTTTCGTGGTGTCGGCCATGCCGGTCTTCCGGCCCTTCAACCACGTGTCGAACCATTCCTTGCGGACGTTCGAGAGCACGTCTTCGTTCACGTGCTCGCCGTGCGTCCACGGGCCCACGATGGCCTGGTACCGCCCGGTCACCCGCTCGCCTGCGGCGATGGGTGCGGTCACCGGACGGCCGAAATATGCGTTCTGCGCGGCCACGTACGCGCCGATGTTGCCGCCGGGGAAGAGGTCCTGCCAGCCCGCCTCGCTCAGCGCGGGAACGCCGTTCGCGACGATCCGCGGCATGAACTCCCGGACGTCGATCCCGTGCCAGTAGGCGTTGTCGTACGACCGGGCGCCACCGGTCGTCAGGTCGCCGGCCGTGACCGACAGCGGATCGGTCCGCGGGTCGTCCTCCGGCCCGCGCGGGAAGGCGTGGGAGATCGACGGGATGAACGTCGTCGGGACGCCGCCCACCGTCGCGAGGTCGTCGTACATCTCGGAATCCGTGCAGAACGGGGCAATGGCCTTGAGCGCCGAGTATGGGCCGGCCTCGGCCGCGGTGTACCACTGGTCGACGCCGAGGTACGAGCAGCCGTCGAGGCCGACCGCGCCGTCGGAGCCCGGAAGGTCGTGCGCGGCCCAGCCGACGAGCGTGGCGCCGTCCTTGCCCTGCCGCCTGCCGAACCAGTCCAGCTGCCCGCCCGAGGTGCCGGTGCCCCGGACCGAGGCCGTCACGTAGATGTACCCGCGTTCGACGAAATAGGCGCCGCCGGCCCGCGGATCGGGGCCCGGCATGCCGTACGGGGTCTGGGAAAGCAGAACGGGGAAGGTGCCCGGTGCGCGCGCACCGGTGACCGGGTCGGTGGGGTAGACGACTTGCGTGGACAGCACGACGCCGTCGTCCATCGTGACGGACGCGGGCACCGGCCGGCTCTGTCCGTAGGTCGCGGGTTCCGGCCTCGGCAGCCAGGCCGCTTCGGCCGGTGCGGGGACGACGATGAGCGCGGCCAAGGCTAGCAGCGCGGCTCCGGCCGGCCGACGGGCTTTCCTCATGCGGACTCCTGTTCGACGGGCAGGGACAGCGACGAATCCGCGCAGACGAGCGTGTAGTGAGCCGGTGCGGGGTTGCGGGCGAAGCGCGGGTAGGCGCCACCCGAGATCTGCAGGCGGATCCGGTGCCCGGCCAGGAAGCGGTGGGCGCACGGTCCGAGGCGCACGCTCACGGCTCCGGACGTCTTGGTGAGCCTGGTGAACGACTCCGTCACGTTCCACGACCGGCCGCGGTCGTCGACGTCGCACAGCCGGACGAAAAGTTCGGGCGGCGCGGGGGATTCCACCGTGAGGCGGAGTTCGAGGTGGGGAGCGCCGACGACGTCGAGATCGGTGTCGAGTGGTGCCGAGGTGAAGGTGACGACGTCGTCGCGGCTTTCGAGCGGGCCGTTGTCCTGGCGGCCCGCCTTGGCTGACATGTGGCGGCCGCCGAGGGCGGGGGTCGGGTCGGCCGGGTCGTAGGTGAACTCGACCGTGCCCGGATCGCCGGCTGGTTCGTCCCGGAGCTGCCCGCTGCCGTGCAGGGCCAGGGTGTGTCCGACGGTCTTCGGTGGCCAGGACGGCAGCGTCCGCCAGGTGCCGGCGCCGGTCAGGTGGATCCGGACAGGCGCCGGCCGGCGGGACGCGCTGCCCGCGAGGTGCCGGTCGAACCACGCCAGTGCTTCGGGATCGGCGACGCGTGCCGCTTTGAACGTCGTGTCCAGGTGGGTCCAGGGCCCGATCGTCATGGCGACGTTGACGCCACGGTCTTCGAGCGCCTGGAACTGTTCGATGGTCTGGTCGACGAAGACGTCGTGCCAGCCGCCGATGAGCAGTGTGGGCACCCGGGTCGTGGTGAGGGCGGCGGTCGCGTCGTACTCCGTCCAAAAAGGATCGTCCAGCTCGGGGTGACCGAGCCAGCCGGTGAACCACGGCGCGCCGGTGCCCAGCGCGCTTGCCGCGGCCGCTTCGGCGGTCGGTTCCCGCAGCGCGGCCTTGACGCGGCGGCGCGCGGCGACCATCTCGGGCAGGCCGGCCCGGATGGTGGCGCTCCAGACGAGGAAGTCGGCGAGGGCGAAGGATCCCGTGCCGCGCAGTGCCCGGGCGAAGTCGTGCGGCCCGACCATCACGACGGACGCCCGCAGCTCCGGCGGCGGGTCCTGGAGCAGCGCCCATTGGGTCCAGCCGAGGTAGGAGCCGCCGATGGTCGCGAGCCGGCCGGTGAACCACGGCCGGGTGCGCAGCCAGGCGACGGTGTCCTGGCCGTCGGACGCCTCCTGTGCCATCGGGCGGAACGTCCCGGTGGAACCGCCGGTACCCCGGACGCTCTGCACGAGCACCTGGTAGCCGCGCTCGGCGAACGCGCGCCCGTGGAAAAGGCTCTCCGGCAGGCCGCGCCCGTACGGAGTCCGGATCAGGACCGTGCCGCGGGCTTCCCCGGCCGGGGCGTAGACGTCGGTGAGGAGCTGTGCGCCATCGGCCGTGGGAACACGGATTCCGCGTTCTACCGTGTAGGCCGTCGTCGCCGGCGGCAGGCCGAACACCTTCCGGTGGATGGCGCTGACGACGCCTGCGCGCCGGGGCTTCGTCATGATTTCTCCTCCTGGTAAAGGACTTCGTCCGCCGGCGTGCGGACCGGCCGCGGGTAGAGCACGCCGGCGACCACCGCGGCCGCGGCCAGCGCGACGGCCGCGCCCCAGAACGCGGCGTGGTACCCGGCGATCTCCCCGCCGGTGCCGGACGCGGCCAGGGAGAGGCCGGTGAGCACGGCGATCCCGATCGAGCCGCCGATCTGCTGGGTGGTGTTCACGGTCGCCGACGCGATCCCCGCCTGCGCCGCGGGCACCCCGTCGGCCGCCGAGCTCATCGCCGATCCGAAGATCGCGCCCAGGCCGAGCCCGGCCATCAGGAGAGCCGGGAGGACGGACGTCGCATACGCGTCCTCGACGCCGATCCCGGTCAGGTAAAGGAATCCGGCCGCGGCGAGGGCGGATCCCGCGGTGACCGGCAGCCGGATGCCGAACCGGGGGACGAGCACCGCGCCGGAGGCCGCGGAGCCGACGGCGACCGACACGGCCATCGGCAGGAACGCCACGCCGGCGAGCACGGGGGAGAAGCCGAGCGTCCGCTGCAGGTAGTAGGCCAGGAACAGGTACATCGAGAACATCCCGACGGCGGCGAGCAGCATGACCAGGTAGGACGTGCCCCGCGTGCGCGACCGCAGGATCGGCAGCGGCAGCAGCGGGGCGCTCGCGCGGGATTCGACGAAGACGAAGGCCACGAGGAGGACGACGCCGGCGCCGAGGGACACCAGCGTCGCCGGACTGGTCCAGCCGAGCACTTCGGAGCGCCCGAAGCCGAGGACGAGCGCGAACAGCCCGGTGACGACCAGGCCCGTGCCCCACCAATCCGTCCGCCCGGCGCGCGCCTCCGCGGGCGGCAGGGTGACCAGGGCGCCGGCGATGACGGCGGCCGCGATGACGACGTTGACGAACAGGCACCACCGCCAGGACAGCGCGTCGGTGAGGATCCCGCCGAGCAGCAGCCCGACCGCGCCGCCGCCACCCGCGACGGCGCCGTACACGCCGAACGCGCGGCCTTGGCCGCTCGTGCCGCGGAACGTCGTGGACAGGATCGACAGCGCGGCGGGCGCCAGCAGGGCGCCGAACACCCCTTGCGCGGCCCGCGCGGTGACGAGCACGGCGAAGTCCGGCGCCCAGCCTCCGAGGGCCGAGGCGACGGCGAACCCAGCAAGACCGACGACGAAGCCGGTCCGCGCACCGACCCGGTCGTCGATGCGGCCGCCCACGAGCAGCAGGCTCCCGAAGGCCAGCGAGTACGCCGTCACCACCCACTGCCGGTCGGCGTCGCCGAAGCCGAGGTCGGCCTGGGCGGCGGGCAGCGCGATGTTCACGATGGTCGCGTCCAGCACCACCATGAGCTGGGCGAGCGCGACGACCGCGAGCACGCGCGAGCGTTGCCGGTCCGGGCCCATGCGCACCTCCGTATCGGAATAGCTATTCCGGATCGTAGCACCGGGTGCGCGGCGCGCTAGGGTCGAACGGAATAGCAGTTCCGCGGAGCCGTCCTGAGCGGTACTCGTTCACGAGAAGCCCGGCGGGACCGGCAATCGCTCGCTAGGTCGAATGACCGAATCGAGGCCGCGGCCGCACTGGCTACCGTCTTCGGGCACCGCGGCGCACACTCGAACCGGGTCCCGCGGCGCGCCTGCGTGCCCCGGGGAAGGGACAGGGTCATGCGTGACGCCGGAATCGTGGGCCGGGACGCCGAGCTGGCCGTCCTCCACGCCTTCGTCGACCGCGCGGAGGTGGGCGCGGCGGCGCTGGCGCTGTCCGGCGACGCCGGGGTGGGGAAGACGGCGCTGCTGGACGCGGCCATCGCCTACGCCCGCGCCCGGGGGACGCGCGTGCTGTCGGCGTCCGGTGCCGAGTTCGAAGCCGGGATCGCGTTCGCCGGCCTGCACCAGCTGCTGAGCCCGCTGGTGCCGGACGATGGCGCGGCGAAGGCCCTCGGCGTCGCGCTGGGCATGCGCGAGGGGCCGCCGCCCAGCCGCGCGCAGGTGACCGACGCCGTGGTCGAAGTGCTCACCGCGGACCAGCCGGTGCTGGTGACCGTCGACGACCTGCACTGGATCGACCGGCCCAGCACGATGGTCCTGGCCGACGTCGTGCGGCGCCCGTCCCTGCGCCGCACCGGGTTGCTCGTTACGGTGCGGGCCGAGTACGCCAACCCGCTCGACGGCGCCGACGTCCACGTGGTGCGCCCGCTCACCGACGAGGCGGCCGCCGCGATCCTGCGGACCCGGTTCCCGGCGATGGCGCGCCAGGTCGTCGGCCGGCTGGTGGACGACGCGCAGGGCAACCCGCTGGCCCTGCTCGAACTGCCGGTCTCCCTGACCTCCGCACAGCAGCGGGGGAGCAGCGCCCTGCCGGAGACGCTTTCCTTGACCGAGCGGCTGCGCGGCGTGTTCGCGGCGCGGGTGAGCGCACTGCCCGCGTCGGTCCGGCGGACGCTCCTGTTGCCGGCGCTGGAAGATCGCGTCCGCCTGGACCTGGTCGAGGTGGCGACCGGACGGCGGGATCTCGCGCGGGCCGGGCGTGCGGGCCTGGTCGACGTCGACCGCGAGCACGGCCGCGTGAGCTTCCGGCACCCGCTGACGCGGTCGGCGGTCGTGGCGCTGTCGACGAGCGACGAACGCCGGCGGGCGCACGCCGTGCTCGCCCGGCGGCTGCGGGACCGTCCCGACCGATATGCCTGGCACCTGGGTCACACCGCTGCCGAGCCGGACGAGCACATCGCCGGCCTGCTGGAACAGGCCGCCGGCCGGACGCACCGCCGCGGCGACACGGCCGGGGCGGTCGCCGCGCTGCTGCGCGCGGCGGACCTGAGCCCGGCCGGCGCCGACCGCAGCCGGCGGCTCGTCGAGGCCGCCTACCTCGGCGCGGTCGCCGGGGGACAGCTGCGCCGCGTCCCCCGCCTGCTCGACGACGCGCAGCGGTGGGACGACGACCCGGCGCCGGACCTGGGCAGCGCCGTGGCCGCGGCCCACTACCTGCTGCTCAGCGGGGAGGGCGACATCGAGACCGCGCACCGGTTGCTGACCGGCGCGCTGGAGATGCGGGAAGGTCCGCTGGACACGGCGGACAGCACCGTCGTCGAGGCGGTCACCACGCTCGGCTGGGTGTGCTACTTCGGGGGCCGCGCGGACCTGTGGCACGCGTTCCACGGCGTCGTGGCGCGGCTTCGCCCGGACGTCCCCACGCCGGTGGCGTTCGTGCGTGCGTTCTTCGGCGACCCGGCACGGACGGCGCTGCCCGCGCTGGGTGCGCTCGACGAGGCCATCGCGGCGCTGGACGACCGGGTGGCCCCGATCGACGTGGTGCGCACCAGCCTGGTCGGCATCTTCGTCGACCGGCTGGCCGCGTGCCGCGAACCCCTGCTGCGGCTGCGGGACCGGCCGGAGGCCGACCACGCGGTCACCGTCCAGCTGCACGCGCTGACGTTGCTGGGCCTGGAACGCTTCCACGCCGGTGACTGGGCGCAGGCCGAGGTCTTCGCCGACGAGCACGTCCGGCTGGCCGACGACGGCGGCTACCAGCTCCTGCGCTGCATCGGGCTGTACCTGCAGGCGATGATCGCGGCGGGCCGGGGCGACGAGGCCAGGGTGCTCGACCTGACCGACCGCATGGTCGGCTGGGCCGCCCCGCGCGGGGTCACGCTGGTGTCCCGGCTGGCCGCGCAGGCCCGGACTTTGGCCGCGCTCGGCCGCGGGGACTACGACGCCGCGTTCCGGCACGCGAGCACCGTGTCGCCGCCGGGTGTCTTCGCTTCCCACGTGCCCCACGCGCTGTGGTTCGTCCTCGACCTCACCGAGTCCGCGGTGCGCACCGGCCGGCGCGAGGAGGCGGCGGCGCACGTCGCCGCCGCACGCGAGGCCCGGCTGGGGGAGATCTCGCCGCGCTACCGCCTGCTCGTCGACGCCGCCGCGGCGATGGCCGCCCCGGACGAGGAGGCCATGCCGGCGTTCGAGGCCGTGCTGGCGCGCCCGGAGGTGCGGCAGTGGCCCTACGAACACGGGCGTGTCCTGCTGGCGCACGGCGAGCGGCTCCGGCGGGCCCGGCTGAACCGCCAGGCGCGCGTGCGGCTGGAGCGGGCCCGCGAGGTCTTCGACGGCCTCGGGGCCACCGCGTGGCTGGCGCGCACGAGCCGCGAACTGGAGGCGGCCGGCCCGCACCGCGCGGACGACGGCACCGAGCTGCTCACCGCCCAGCAGCGCACGATCGTCCGGCTGGCCGCGGAAGGCCTGACCAACAAGCAGATCGCGCACCGGCTGTTCCTCTCGGCGCGGACCGTGGCCACGCACCTCTACCAGGCGTTCCCGAAGCTCGGCGTCACCTCGCGAGCGGGCCTGCGCGACGCGCTGCGTCGGCTACCCGGACGGGAGGACGAAGCGTGAAGCCGGCGCCGCTGTTCGGCCGAGACGACGACCTCGCGCACGTGCTGCGGTTCGTCGCCGACGCCGGGGGCGCGCTGGTGCTGCGCGGAGAGCCCGGGGTCGGCAAGACCGCCCTGCTGGACGCGGCCGCGGCGCACGCGACCGGCACGACGGTCGTGCGCATCGCGGGGACCGAGTTCGACGTCGAGGTCAGCTACGGCGCACTCGGCGCGATCCTCCACCCGTTCGCCGGCGGCCTCGACCGGCTGCCCGCGGTCCACTCGGCAGCGCTCACCGTGGCGCTCGGCCTGGGCCGGGGCGGCGCGGCCAACCAGCTGGCGGTGTCGCACGCCGCGCTGACCCTGCTCACCGACGCGGCCGCGGCGGGCCCGCTGCTGCTGGTCGTGGACGACCTCCAGTGGATCGACCGGGCGAGCGCGCAGATCCTCGGGTTCGTCGCGCGCCGGCTGGCCGGGACCGGCATCGGCGTCCTCGCCGCGTCCCGGAGCGGGGACGGCGAGGCGCCGGGACTGGGCGGCCTGCCCCGGCGCGAGGTGGCGGCGCTCGGCGACGACGCGGCGATGGCCCTGCTCGGGCACCGGTTTCCCGCGATGCCGGTTCGCGTGCGGCATCGGCTGGTCGAGGAAGCACAGGGCAATCCGCTGGCCCTGCTGGAACTGCCCACCACCCTCAGCCGGTGGCAGCGCGCCGGGACGGGCGCGCTCCCGGCCGTGCTGCCGCTGACCGACCGGCTGCACGAGGCGTTCGCCGCGCGGATCGGCGGCCTGCCGGCCCGGACGCGGGAGCTGCTGCTCATCGCGGCGCTGGACGGGGACGGGGAGCTGCGGACCCTGCGGGCGGTCGGGCGGGATTCGGCCCCGCTCGCCGCCGCCGAGCGGCTGGGGCTCGTCCGGGCCGACGGCTCGGGGGACCGGATCTCGTTCGCCCATCCGCTGATCCGGGCCGCGGTCGTGCACGAGGCGACCGAGGCCGAGCGCCGCCGTGTCCACCGGCGGCTCGCCGAGGCGCACCGCGGCCACGCCGGCCGGCACGCCTGGCACCTCGCGGAGGCGGCGACCGGGCCCGACGAGCACGTGGCGGCCCTGCTGCAGCGGTCCGCGCACACCAATTTCCGGCGTGGTTCGCCCGTGCACGCGGTCAGCGAGCTGCTGCGCGCCGCCGAGCTGAGCCCGACCCCGGGCGGGCGCAGCACGAGGCTGGCCGAGGCGGCCTACCTCGGCACCGTCGTCACCGGCGACTTCCGCGACGCCGCGCGGCTGCTGGAGTCCGCGCAGCAGGCCGCCACCGAGCCGTCGCCGGCCCTCGCCTTGGCGAGCGCCAACCACCTCCTCAACCGCGACGGCGACATCGACGGGGCACACCGCCTGCTCGCCGCCGCGGTCCGGGCCGCGCCCGACCCGAGCGACGCCTCCGACAAGACGCTGCTGGAAGCCCTCTACAACCTGCTGCTCGTGTCGTCCTTCGGCGGCGCGGACCCGAAGCAGTGGTCCGAGCTCCACGCGGCGCTGGCGCGACTGCGGCCCCGTTCTCCGGAGCTGCTCGCGATCCTGGAGGAGACCTACGCCGACCCGGCCCGCGCGTCCCGGGCAGTGCTGGACCGGCTCGACACCGCCATCGCCGGGTTGCAGCACGAAATCAGCCCGGCCCGAGTCGTCCGCGTCGCCATGGCCGCGTCCTATGTGGACCGGCTGGCGCCGTGCCGGGACGCGCTCACCCGCGTCGTCGGGTACGGCCGTGAAGGCGGCCCGATCGCCTCCGCCATCGAAGCGCTGTCCCTGCTGGGCGCCGCCGCGTTCCACAGTGGACAGTGGGCGGACGCGCTCGAGCGGGTCGACGAGAGCCTCGACCTCTGCGCGCGGCACGGGTACCGGCTCCAGGTCTGGCACGGCCGGTTCCTGCGCGCGCTGATCGCCGCCGCCCGGGGCGACCACGCCGCGGCGGCCGCGGCGGTCGCGGAGCTGACCGCGTGGGCGGATCCCCGGCATTCGGGTCTCGTCCGCCACCACGCCTTCCAGGTGGGGGCGCTCGACGCGCTCGGCCGGGGCGATTTCGAGGCCGCGTACCGCTTCGCCACGTCGATCACCCCGGCGGGCGAGTTCGGCTCCCACGTCCCGCACGCCCTGGGCACGATGCTGGACCTGGTCGAGGCCGCGGAGCGCACCGGGCGGCACGCCGAGGCGAAGGCGCACGCGGCCGCCGCACGGGAGACCAGCCTCGGCACGCTCTCGCCACGGCTGGCTTTCGTCACCTGCGTCGCGGAGGCGTTGACGGCGGCCGACGGCGACGACTGCCGGGTGTTCGCCGAAGCTCTCGACGCCCCGGGACTGGACCGCTGGCCCTTCGAGCTGGCCCGGGCCGAGCTGTACTACGGGGAACGGCTGCGGAAGACGAAGGCCGCCAAGCAGGCTCGCGCGTACCTCACCGCAGCGTGGGAGCGGTTCGAACGGCTGGGAGCCGAGCCTTGGGCGGTGCGGGCGAGCGCCGAACTCCGGGCCGTCGGGGCGCGGGCCCGGCCGGCCGCCGCGGTCGTCCTGACGCCCCAGCAGCGGCAGATCGCGACGCTCGCCGCGGAAGGGCTCACCAACAAGCAGATCGGCGAGCAGCTCTTCCTTTCGCCGCGGACCGTCGGCGCACACCTGTACCAGCTGTTCCCCAAGCTGGGCGTCACCTCCCGGGCGGCGTTGCGCGACGCCCTGACGGCGTTGGAGGACTCGCCGCGGTGACAGTCATTTGACCGAATCGGTGCCGGGGGAGCGCGTCCTAGTGTTCGTCCGTCAGCCCAGAAACCCGGTCACCGCAGGAGATCCGCATGAGCACAGGTGTGCGCAACGTCGTCCTCGTCCACGGCGGTTTCGTCGACGGAGGGGGCTGGGAGCAGGTCCACGCCCTCCTCACCCGGGACGGCTATTCGGTGAGCATCGTGCAGAACCCGACCCTGTCGCTGGAGGGGGACGCGGCGGCCACCCGGCAGGTCCTCGACCAGCAGGACGGCCCGGCCGTGCTGGTCGGGCACTCCTACGGCGGCGCCGTCATCAGCGAGGCCGGCACCCACGCGGGAGTGGCCGCGCTCGTCTACATCGCCGCTTTCGCGCCGGACAAGGGCGAGTCGGTGAACACGCTGATCGCCGACCCGCCGCCCGGTGCGCCGGTGCCGCCGATCCTGCCCCCGCAGGACGGTTTCCTGTTCCTGGACAAGGAGAAGTTCCATGCCTCGTTCGCCGGTGACGTGTCTCCGGAGCGGGCACGGTTCCTCGCCGACGCGCAGGTCCCGTGGGGTGTCGACGCCCTCGCGGGCGCGGTCAGCGAGCCGGCGTGGCGGCTCACGCCCAGCTGGTACCTCGTCGCGACCGACGACCACATGATCCCGCCGCCCGCGCAGCGCGCGATGGCCGAGCGGGCGGGCGCGACGGTGACCGAGGTCGCGGGCAGCCACGCCATCTACGAGTCGCAGCCGCGGGCCGTGGCCGACCTCGTCAAGCAGGCCGCGTCGGCCGTCTGAGCCGGCCGGTCACGCGCCGGACATCCGCTTGCGCCGCTGCCGCTCCATGGCGGCGATCTGGCGGTTGGTCAGCCCCGGCTCCGGCAACGGGGTCGGGGCTTCCCGCGCGGGTTGCAGGCTGTCCATGAGGAAGCCGATCATCCGCCGGTACAGCCGGGGGTGGCTCGGCCCGCCGAACTCGACCGACGTCTGCACCGCCATCGACAGCAGCAGCAGGTCCCCGGCCACGAGGTCGTCGCGCACCAGGCCGGCTTCGCGCGCTCGCCGGACGAGCGTCTCCAGGTGCTTGCCGGTGCGGTTGTGGCTGTCCTCCACCAGCTTCGCCAGCCGATGCGGTGTGCGGGGCCGCGACCAGCCCAGCGTCTCGCTGTAGGACCCGCTCAGCAGTTCCCGGAAGCCGCGGTCGGGGGCGATCGTCGTGATGCAGTCTTCGAGGAACCCGCCGATGCCGGCCCACGGGTCCGCGGCGAGGCTGGCGTCGAGCGCCTGCTGTTCCGCGCGCGCGAACTGCGGCTCGTACACCTCGTGGATCAGGTCGTCCTTGGTCGCGAACGTGCGGTAGACCGTGGCGACGCCGACGTCCGCGGCCTTGGCGACGTCGGCGAGCGTGGCGGTGCACCCCTGTTCGGCGAAGACGTCCGCGGCCGCGGTCAGGATCCGCGCGAGGTTCTCCTTCGCGTCCCGCCGTGACGGCGCGGGGCGGGGACCGGATGCGCGCGACGGGGACACCTCCCGGATTTTACCGGGCAACCCCACGGCTTGACTTTTTGGTCAGTGATCAATTTGCTGACTGAGTTGGTCGCTGGCCAAGTCGACACTCGAGCGCGGCGACTGTGTGGCGGCTTCACCACCACTTCGACCAGCGAGGCTTCAGTCGTAGCCGGCCCTGCGGGGACCGCCTGTCCGTGCCCGGCGCGGAGCTGTGGCCGACCGCGGCTGTGCTCCACATCAATCGGTGACAGACCGTCCGGGGCGGTCAGCTCCTGACGGGCGTCGACGACGCGGAACTACTCAGCCTCCAGGCCGCCGGCCGCGGCACCGTCGACAGAGCAGTGCCCTGGTCCCCGGGGGAGCTGTGGGCTCCCCCGGGGACGTGGTCACCAGTGCAGGCCGGGCAGCTCGGCGATCCGCACCAGGTCCGCCTTGGACAACGGCGGCGTGGGGCGGGATCGGTGGCCGTTACCCGACTCGGAGTTGGAGGTGAGGACGGTGATCATCGTGCCGTCCGCTGCCTTGGCGTTGAGCGTCACGACGGTCACGTTTCCCGGCTGCTGCAGAGTGGTGGTCAACGCGCCCTTGCGCCCGCCGGCCAGGTCGATCGGCTCGCAGCCCGGCTGGTTGCCGCAGGTGACCGCGCCGTCGGCCGGTGGCTGGAGGTCCACCAGCGCCCAGCCCGTGCCCTCGGTGTCGGTGAGGTTGGCGTAGGCCTTGTAGCCGCCCTGGCTGACCCGGAACCGCCAGCCGCGGTCGGAGCCCGCTGTCGGCTTGGCGCTCATACCGGCGGGCAGGGCCGTGGCGATCACCGTGTCCAGTTCGGCCGCGCGCCGGTCGGACGGTGCCGCGGGCACCGGCGGACCGCTCAGCTCGACCTTGAGCTGCGGCGCGGTCGCGATGGCGAGCAGCGCGTCGTCGCCGAGCACTCGGTTCTTCGATCCGTCGCCGCCGGTCTCCGCCACCCGCACGTACGTGCCGTCCGCGCGCCACACCTCGACCTCGACCAACGTCGCGTCCATCGAGGTCACGGTGACGCGCGCGGTCGAGCCGTCCGGGAGAGACCGGACCGAGCACTCGGTGCCCTGGTGGGTCACGCACTCGCCCGGCGGCTGCCCACCGCGCGACCGGAGGTAGACGAAGGCTGTCCGGTCACCGGTGAGCGTGAAGCTGCCGCCCCAGCTGTCCCGGATCACGCACAGCTTCAGCGGGCTCGCCTCGACCCCGGCGGGCAGGGGCAGGGCGATCTTCCGGAACGCCTCGGTCAGCCGACCGGATTCGCTCAGCTCCGCCGGGCTCGCGGTGCCGCGGGGCGCGTCGGGGTATCCGCCCGACATGGCGGGCACCACGCATCCCGGGTCCGTCGGCGCGGCGGTGGCCGACACCGGCGGTGTCGTGGATTCCGAGCCGCCGGGCTGGGCGGGCGTGCGGTCCAGCAGCCCGGTCAGTGCTGTGGCCGCCGCGACGACCGAGACGATCCCCACCGCCGTCGCCGTCAGCGCGCTCACCCGCCGCCGGGCCTGCCGCCTGCGCCCGTCCGCGACGACCTGGTCGAACTCCAGTCCGAGCGCCGGCTCGTCCGCGAGCGCCGACCCGATCATGTCCCGCACCTCCTCGCTCACGAGCCCTCCCACAACACAGTCCGGCGCGCGGCCAGTGTTCGCCGCAACGCTCCCAAGCCCTTGGACACCTGGCTCTTCACCGTCCCTTCGCTGCACCCCAACGCCGCCGCCGTCTCCGCGACCGGCAGGTCTTCCCAGTACCGCAGCACGACCGCGGCCCGCTGCCGGGGCGGCAGTGCTGCCAGCGCGTGCCGGACGTCCATGGCCTCCTCAAGGCCCGTCACCGCCTCGGCGACCTCGGGCACGACGTCGACGACCGTCTCCGGCCGTCGCTTCCGCCACCGTGATTCGTCGATGAGGGTCCGCACGAGCGTCTTGCGCACGTACGCGTCAACCTGCCCGTTGCGGTCCAGCCGCCCCCAGTGCTGGTAGACCTTGGCCAGCGCGGTTTGCGCCAGGTCCTCGGCACTGTGCCAGTCACCGCACAGCAGGAAAGCGGTCCGCCTCACCACGGCCGCTCGAGCCTCGAAGTACGCCCGGAACTCCCGGTCCCGATCATGCACCCGACACCCCTCTCAGTTCGTCACCCCTTATACGGCGTCCGATCGGAGGGCGTTGCTCGTAACTTTGGGTGATTGTCGAGCCTCCCGATGCGGTCGGCTTGGGGTCGGCCGATGCAACCTCGATCCACCGCGACCGCCTGTCGCGGTGGATCAGCGTCTGAGCGGCGCCGATGACGCCGCTCGCCCGCCACTTCGTGATTCAATACGCCTCCACGAGGAGGCCGGATGAGCAACACCGCCGGGACGCGGTTCTTCAGCTCGAGCGAGGTGGCTCGGACGCTCGGGGTGTCGCAGGTGACGCTGCGCACCTGGGAGCAGCGGTACGGGATCGGCGCCGCGGAGCGGGAAGCCAACGGCCGGCGCCGGTACACGCTCGAGGACGTCGACCGGCTGCGGCGGATGCGGGCTCTGCAGGCCCAGGGAACCAGTGCGGGCGACGCCGCCCGGCTGGTGCTGGAGCGATCGGCCGCCGGGGTGACCGCCGGGCAGCGCCGGCAACGGCTCGCCGAGGCGGCGGAGCAGCTCGACCTGGCCACCATGGGCGGCCTGGTCGAAGACGCGCTCGGCAGCCTGGGGGTGGCGAAGACGTGGACCGACGTCATCGCGCCGGTGCTGCGCGCCATCGGGGAGCGGTGGGCCCGCGGTGGTGACCGCAATGCCATGGCCGCGGAATGGGCGCTGGCGGCGGCTTCGTCCGGGGCGGTGGACCGTTACCAGGCACCGGCGCCGACCCGGGCCGGTCTTTCCCCGGTCGTCTTCGTCTGCGGCCCGGCGGAGCGCCACGAGTTGCCGGTCAAGATGCTCAGCGCCGCGCTGAACGACGACGGGGCCCCGGCGATGTTCCTGGGTGGCCTGGTGCCGCTCGACGTCCTGCGCGTGGTCACCGGCCGGTTCGCGCCGAGCGACGTCGTGGTCTGGTCGATGACGTCGCAGTCCGCGGACGTGCGGATCCTGCGTGCCTTGCACGGCGAAGGTGTGCCGGTGCGTCCGGCCGGCCCCGGCTGGCGAGGGCTGCCGACCGTGGGCGAGCCCTTGCCGCCGTCATTCACCGCGGCCCTGGCCGGGTTCGGCGGCTGCCGCCCCCCGACCGCGAAGTGAACGGTCAACGCACCTCGGGTTGCCGTGACGGTCATCGCCGCTTCCGTTCCAGGGCCCGGGTTTCCTCGGCCGGATCCGGGCTCAGCAGGGATCCCGGGACGGCGTGCCCGGCCGAGCCCAGCTTGTTCATCTTCTTCGGCACCGGCGCGCCCTGGTACTCGAGCGGGACCGCGGACAGGGGCTGGTGGATCTCGATGAACTCGCCGTGCGGCAGCCGTTTGATGATGCCGGTTTCGACGCCGTGGTCGAGGACTTCGCGGTCGGCTCGTTGCAGGCCCAGGCAGAGCCGGTACGTGACGAAGTAGGCCAGTGGCGGGGCGACGAGCAGCCCGATCCGGCCGGCCCAGGTCGTCGCGTTCAACGACAGGGTGAACTGAACGGCGAAGATGTCGTTGAAGCTGGACAGGGTGAGCACGAGGAAGAAGGCGATCGCCATCGCGCCGATCGAGGTGCGGACCGGTGTGTCGCGCGGGCGCTGGAGCAGGTTGTGGTGCGCGGTGTCACCGGACAGTTTCCGCTCTATGAAGGGATAACTCAGCAGCAGCGTCACGAGCACCGCGATCCCGATGGCGCCGGCGAAGAACACCGGGGGCACGGTGTGGTCGCCGAGGTAGAGCTCCCACGGCGGCCAGATCCGCAGCAGCCCGTCGGCCCACCCCATGTACCAGTCCGGCTGGGACCCGGCGGAGACCTGGGAAGGGTTGTAGGGCCCGAAGTTCCACACCGGGTTGATCTGGAACAGGCCCGACATCAGCGCCAGCACACCGACGACCAGCGTGAAGAACGCCCCGCCCTTCAACGCGAAGTACGGCATGATCCGGACACCGACGACGTTGGTCTCCTTGCGGCGCACACCCGGGAACTGCGTGTGCTTCTGATACCACACCAACGCCAGATGCGCCCCGACCAGCGCCAGCATGATGCCCGGCAGCAGCAGGATGTGCAGCGTGTACAACCGCGGGATGATCTGATCGCCCGGGAACTCCCCACCGAACAACGCCCAGTGGATCCAGGTACCCATGACCGGCACCGACAACACGATCCCCGACAGGGTCGCGCGGATACCGGTACCGGAAAGCAGGTCGTCGGGCAGCGAATAGCCGAAGAAACCCTCGAAGCAGCCCAGGATCAGCAGCAGCCCACCGATCACCCAGTTGGCCTCACGCGGGCGCCGGAACGCACCGGTGAAGAAGATCCGCAGCATGTGCACGGCCATCGCCGCGACGAAAATCAACGCCGCCCAGTGGTGCAGCTGCCGCATGAACAGGCCACCGCGCACGTCGAAGGACAGGTCGAGGGTGGTGGCGAAGGCCCGCGACATCTCCAGGCCCTGCATGTTCTTGAAGCTGCCCTGGTAGACGACCTCCTGCATGGAGGGGTCGAAGAACAGCGTCAGGTACACGCCCGTGAGCAGCAGGATGATGAAGCTGTAGAGCGCGATCTCGCCCAGCAGGAACGACCAGTGCGTCGGGAACACCTTGTTCAGCTGGTGCCGCAGGCCCTTGGCCGCGTGGTACCGCTGGTCGGCGTCGTTCGCGGCGGTGCCCAGCGCCTTTTCGACGGCACTCGCGCCCTTGGTTGGCGTGGTGAGTGAACTCATCGGCACCCGCTCCTCCCGGCTCGCGCCTCCGATCGATCGTCACACCGATGCTTCGCCGATGCACGTGCTTGCATCGGAGATGAATCGAATATTGCGTCCTGAATCGGCGATTTTCGGCAGGATTGGCTACCGTGAAGTCAGTAGTTGAGTCGAATATGCATCGGAGGTGTCGATGAGCGCGGAGTTCTCCGGTGTCGTGCCGGCCCCGCTGGACGAGGTGTTCGCCTGGCACGGCCTGCCCGGGGCGATCACGCGGCTGACCCCGCCGTGGCAGCCCGTGCGAGTCGGTGCGGAGGCCGACTCGCTGCGGGACGGCACGGCTGCCCTCGTCCTTCCCGGCGGACTGCGCTGGGCCGCGGCGCACGAGGCCGCCGGCTACCGGCCGCCGCACCAGTTCGTCGACCGGCTCGCCACCCCGGTGCTGGGGACGGTGCTGCCCTGGCGGCACACCCACCGGTTCGACGCCGACGGACCGGACCGCACGGTCGTCACCGACCACGTCGAGACGCCACTGCCGGAGGCGTTCCTGCGGTCGATGTTCGCCTACCGCCACCGGCAGCTGGCCGACGACCTCGCCGCGCAGCGGCGGTACTGGCACGAGCCGCTGACCGTCGCCGTGACCGGCGCGAGCGGCCTCGTGGGCTCGGCGCTGAGCGCGCTGCTGACCACCGGCGGCCACCGCGTGATCCGCCTGGTCCGCCGCGAAGCCCGCACCCCCGACGAACGGACGTGGCGGCCGGAGGATCCCGACGAGAAGCTGCTCACCGGGGTCGACGCGGTGGTGCACCTGGCCGGGGCTTCGGTGGCGGGACGGTTCGGCGAGCGCCATCGGCGCGCGGTGTGCGACAGCCGGCTCGGCCCGACCCGCGCGCTTGCCGAGCTGGCCGCCCGCACGCCCGACGGCCCCGGTGTCTTCGTTTCGGCGTCGGCGGTCGGCTACTACGGGCCGGAGCGCGGAGACGAAGTGCTCGGCGAGGACGCGGCCCGCGGCGACGGGTTCCTGGCCGACGTCGTCGACGCTTGGGAGGCGGCGACCGAGCCCGCGGCCGAGGCCGGGATCCGCGTGGTCCGGGTGCGCACCGGACTGGTCCTCAGCCCCCGCGGTGGCCTGCTGCGGCTGCAGTATCCGCTGTTCGCCGCCGGGCTCGGCGGGCCGCTCGGCCCGGGCCGGCAGTGGACGCCGTGGATCGGCATCGACGACCTGACCGACATCTACCTGCGCGCGCTCACCGATCGCACGCTCGACGGCGTCGTCAACGCGGTGAGCCCGGAGCCCGTCCGCAACGCCGAGTACACGCGGGTGCTGGCCCGGGTCCTCGCGCGACCGGCGGTGCTGAAGGTGCCGCGGTTCGGTCCGGAGCTGGTTCTCGGCCGCGACGGCTCCCGTGAACTGGCCTTCGCCGACCAGCGGGTGCGACCGCAACGGCTGGTCGAGGCCGGGCACGTGTTCCGGCACCCGCGGCTCGACGACGCGCTCGCCCACCTGCTCGGCCGGGCCACCACCCCGGCCGCCCGCACGACTGTAGGAGAACCGGTATGACGACCGTGCACCGTTCCGCTCCCGCGCCCGTCGTGCTGGCCGGCTTCGTCGCCGTGGTGGCGGTGGTCGCGGCGGTCGGCAGTCTCGCCGCCACGCAGTCGCGAGCCGTCTACGAAGGGCTGAACCAGCCGCCGTGGGCGCCGCCCGGGTGGCTGTTCGGTCCGGTGTGGACAGTGCTCTACCTGCTGATCGCCGTGTCCGGCTGGCTGTTCTGGCGCGCGGGTGGCACGCGGCGCGAGTTCGCCTGGTACGCGGCCGGCCTCGTGCTCAACGCCGCTTGGACGCCGTTGTTCTTCGCCGCCGGCGCCTACACCGTGGCTCTGGTGGAGATCGTGGCCCTGGATCTGGTGATCGCCGGGACGGCGCTGGTGTTCCGCCGCCGCTCGCCGGCCGCCGCGGCGCTGCAGCTGCCGTACCTTGCGTGGACCCTCTTCGCGACGTCGCTCAACGCCGCGATCGTCGTGCTCAACTGATCGGACTGACGTGATCGACACCCTCCTCGACCGTTCCGTGGTGCTCGGCTACTCGCGCGCGGGCTACCTGCTGCGCCGGCGGACCTGGCCGGCCGCGGACCCGGCGCCGGACGCGCTGCGTGGCCGGGTCGCCCTGGTGACCGGGGCGAGCTCGGGCCTCGGCGAAGCCGTCGCGGTGGGACTGGCCCGGCTGGGCGCCGAGGTCGTCTTGGTCGTGCGCGACCTCGGGCGCGGTGAAGACGCGCTCGCCCGCGTCCGCGCGGCGGTGCCGGAGGCGAAGGTCCGGACAGCCCGCTGCGATGTGGCCGACTTCGCGTCGGTGCGCGAGCTCGCCGCCCGGGAACCCCGCGTGGACGTCGTCGTGCACAACGCCGGCGTGCTGCCGCCCGAGCGCGGCGAAAGCGTGGACGGGCATGAGATCACGCTGGCCACGCACGTGCTCGGGCCGTTGCTGCTGACCGAACTGCTCCGCCCCGCGTTGCGCGCGTCCGCGGACGCGCGGGTGATCCTGATGTCCTCCGGCGGGATGTACACGCAGTCCCTCGCCGTCGACGACCCGGAGTACCGCGCCGGCCGCTACCGGGGTGCGACCGCTTACGCGCGCACCAAGCGCATGCAGGTCGAGCTCACCCCGCTGCTCGCCGAGCGCTGGCGCGCGGACGGTATCGCCGTGCACAGCCTGCACCCCGGCTGGGCCGACACTCCCGGGCTGGCCACGTCGTTGCCGGCGTTCCGGCGGCTCGTCGGGCCGCTGCTGCGCACGCCCGAGGAGGGTGCCGACACCGCCGTGTGGCTCGCCGCGACCCAGCATGCCCCGCCGGCAGGCCGGTTCTGGCACGACCGGCGCGAACGCCCCCGGCACCTGCTCCCGCACACCCACGCGACGGCGGCCGAGGTGGAGACTTTGCTGCGGTATTGCCTGGACGCCATCGGCCGGTGAGCAGTCGATCCAGGGCAGAAACACCGGCGTGATCAGGGCGAGCTGCAGCCAGTGGTTGAGCAGCGCGCCGGGCACCCGGCCGGCGCCGTCCCGCGCGAGCCTCACGGCGGGCCGTCTGCACCTGTTGCTGCGCCCCGTTCCGAGTCACGGGCACACGATGAGGCTGGTGCCCACGACCAGCGCGACCGCCACCGCGGCGGGCGCGAGCAGCGCCGCGATGCCGCCGGTCACGGCTTTGACGCCGGCCGTGAACCGCGGCTCGGCGGTGATGTCGAGGTGGTCCAAGCGGATCGCGGTGTCGCCGCCGGCCATCGCGAGCGCGCGCCGGGGGCCGTCGCCTGAGCGCACTCGCAGCAGTGCGGAGCGCAGCGGCGCGGCGCCGCAGCGGGCGGCGGCCGTCCGGTCGGCGGCCAGCTCGACCAGCAGCCGCATCGCGGCGGGGAGTTCACGCATGAGGGGGATGAAGCGGAGCGTGCGGCCGAGGACCTCCGCCCAGCCGGTGAGCAGGTGGTGGTGGCCGCGGATGTGGGCGCGTTCGTGCTCCAGCACCGCGCGCAGCTCCGGTTCCGTGAGCCGGTCCGCGAGCCCGGTGCTGGCGACCACGAGCGGGTGGCGCCCGCCCATGCTGTAGGCGATCGGCTGGTCCTCGGGCAGCCACAGCGTCGGGAGCGGGGGCTGGTCGCGGCCCCCGGACAACCGCAAGGCGGTGAGGTGGCGGCGGTGCAGGACGGTGCGGTGGCGCCGGCGGGAGAGGGAATGCCGGGCGAGGCGGACGGCGGCGACGGCGACCACCGCGGCCGAGCCGGCCCCGGCGATCGGGTCGAGCTGGGGGAGCCCGCGGTGCCCGACCGTCGACCAGCAGTCGTGGAGCACCCGCATCACGGCGCCGGCCGGGCCGTGACCGGGCAGCACCAGCAGGAGTACGCCGGTGATCACCCCGGCGACGACACCGACGGCGGCGAGCAGCCACCACGCGATGACGGTGCCCGGGCCGGTGCCGGTGGCGGCGAGCCGGCTCAGCGCCCAGGGTGACCACCAGCCGATCACCCCGGCACCGACGAGCAGTGCCGCGGCCGGGATCATCGTTTACGCGCCTTCCGCCGCAGCGCCCGGCGGAGGATGTCGGACTCTTCTTCCGAAGCCGAGCTGACGAAGTGCAAGAGGACGGATTCGCGGTCGTCGGCGGAGTCGAGGAGGTCGCGCAGAGTCTGCGCGGTGGCTTCCTCGCGGGTGGTCACCGTGCGGTAGCGATACGCTCGATCTTCCATCTCGCGATCCACCCACCCCTTGCGGTGCAGGTTGGTCAGCACCGTCATCACCGTGGTGTAGGCCAGATCGCGCTCCTGGTTCAGCTCGTCGAGCACGTCACGGACCCGCATGGGTTCCGCCGCGTTCCAGAGCACGTCCATGATCGCCGCTTCGAGTTCGCCGAACTGCCGCATGAGACCTCCGCCGGTCAGGGTACTGCCCGCACGCGGGTCGGCCATCGCCCTTCGACCGGCGGGTGAGCCGCGGCGGGTATGTGTACTACGTCACGTAGTACACATACCCGACCGGGATCAGCTCTGCTGCAGCAGACCCTGCATCTCGGTGATCTCCGCCTGCTGGGCGTCGATGATCTTCTGGGCGAGCGCCTTCGCACCGGCGTTGCTGCCCTTGCCCAGCTCGGTCTTGGCCATGTCGACCGCGCCCTGGTGGTGCTCGATCATCATGTCCAGCCACATCTTGTCGAACTCGGCGCCCTTGGCGGCTCCGAGCTTCGTCAGGTCGCCGGCGGACATCATGCCGGGCATGGAATCGCCGCTCATGCCGGGCATCGACTCGTGAGTCATCCCCGCGGCCCAGGTGGTCAGCCAGCCCTGCATCTGCTTGATCTCGGGGTCCTGGGCCTTCTCGATCCGGCCGGCGAGGTCGATGACCTTCGGGTTGGTGCTGCGCGAGGGAACCAGCTTCGCCATGTCCAGCGCCTGGCTGTGGTGCGGGATCATCTGCTGCGCGAACGTGAGGTCGTCGGTGTTGTGCTCACCCTGCTGCCCGGAAACCGGTGCCGGGGCCGGGACCGACGAGTTCGACTGCGTACCGGACGGTGAGTCGTTGCTGCTGCACGCGCCGAGGACGACGGCAGACGTGATGGCGAGCGCGCCGAAGAACAGTGTTTTCCGCATGACAAAACCTTCTCTGAGGATGGGGGTGTGGTGGTACTGCCGAGGCCGGGGGAACCCGGCCGATCACACCCGCAACACACAAAGAGAATTCAGTACGGTACGTCCGCGTCTGTCTGGCGGCCGCTCGGGAACGGGAGAACCTCGCGAGCTCTTTTCGCCGACGAGGATTCCGGTTCCCGGCCGTCGCACGAGCAGAACCCAGGCCAGCAGGAGTGCGCCGATCGCCGTCAGGACGGCGAGGCACAGATGGAGCATGCCGTGTGCGCCATCGGGAGCGGGCGCGTGAGGCTCACCGGAGTCCATGTCCGCCATGCCGGTGCTTTCGGCTGTGACGGAAGTCGTCGTGGGGTCCGGGCCTCCGGAGGACGCCGGCACGTGATGCATGGCGGCCACGCACAACGCGAGCAGGCACAGCAGGATGACCTGCTGTGCTCGGCTGGCGCGCTCCGCCATGTCTCCACCGTACCCAGTCCGTGTCCGTGGCCACGCGGTGTGCTCCGCGGCACCCACGTCACCGACTTGATACTACTCAAGTTAGTACTAAGGCGGCCAGGAGCCTTGACCCGGGCCCTGTGCGGGGGGGGGGCGGCGGGGGGGGGGGGGGGGGCCCCCCCCCCCCCCCCCCCCCCCCCCCCCCCCCCCCACGGCCGTGGTCAGGCGGTGGGCCTGGTCGCGCCGGCGTACTGGCTTTGCAGCGGCGAGATCTTGACGACGTCGCCGCTGGTCGGCGCGTGCACCATCTTGCCGTCGCCGATGTACATGCCGATGTGGGACACCGGCGAGTAGTAGGCCACGAGATCCCCGGGCTGCAACTGGTCGCGCGGCACCGAGGTGCCGAACTGGGCCTGGGCCGCGGAGTTGCGGGGTAGTGTGATGCCGGCCTTCGCGTACGCCCAGAGCATCAGCCCCGAGCAGTCGAACGAGCTGGGCCCGGTGGCGCCCCAGACATACGGGCTGCCGAGCTTGCTCAGCGCCGCGTTGACCGCCGTCTGGGCCGCCGCGGTCGGTGCCTTGACGTTCGGAGCCTCGCCGCCGGTGTCGCGCTGGGCCGCCTTGTCGGCGGCGCTCAGCGTCTTGTCGGCGGCCTTGACCTGCTCGATCTGGTCGTTGAGCGTCTTCTGCTTGGCCTTGATGTCCTCAGTCAGCTTCGCGGCGGCGTCACGCGCGTCCTGCGCGCGCTTCGCGGCGTCCGAAGCCTTGTTGGTGGCGTCGGTGGCCTGCTGGACGGCGCTGCTGAGGTTGTCCATCGCGCCGTTCTTCTGGGTCGCGATGACTTCCAGCGCCGACGATCGGTCCAGGAAGTCCTGTGTGGACGTCCCGGCCAGCAGCGCGGACAACTTGTTGAGCTGGACGCCGCTGGTGAACGACGCGCCGGCGAACTTGTCGACCTCGGCCTGGTACTTCTTCTGGTTCTCGGTGGCCTTGACGCCCTGGTCTTTCGCGGCATCGACATCGTTGGTGGCCTTGTCGAGCTCACCCTGCTTGGCGTCCAGATCACTCTGGGCCTTGAGGAGGTCTTCGTTGAGTTTTTCCGCCTGCTCGGCCAGTTCGCGGTACTTGGTGAGAGCGTCGGAGCCGGTGGGCGGGGCTTGGAGCACGGGGACGGGGGCGGCGGTGGCCGAGGGGAGGCCGACGGTGACGAGGGTGATCACCGAAGTCGCGGCGAGAACACCTGACACCACGCGCCTGATCGGATGCGACTGCACGGTCGCGAAGCTCTCCTTTGCCGTAGGGCCGCCGAGAGGGGGAAGAAGAGGATCGGGGAGTCGTCTTCGCCTTCGCCGGAACCAGGGCGCGCCGCATCGCAACAGGCGACCCGCGCGTTGGTGGTCCGGCATCCCGGCAGCGATCCCGCGTCGCCGTCGGTTTGGCGGCATTCGCCGCGAGATCTCGGCCAGATTACGAACGGATCGGGCTGTCGTCCACCTTTCGAGGGAAGAAAAATCGATGGCAGCGCGCGAGCTGGTCAAACCCCGCAAGAAAAATCGCGCTGCTCACGGTGTGTCGAGCCGGGTGCACGTGGAGCTACTAACCTCGATAGTAACCAAGATCTCGCCGACAGCGGAAGTCGAGACGGTCCTGCGGTACCGCCGGGAGAGTCGTTTGCGCCGACCGCGAGCGGACTCGGCACCTCGGCCACGTCGAGCGGACGTGCTCTCACCGAGGGCGAGGTGGTTCTCGGCAGCGGAGCATCCCCGTGTGCCGTTCGGGTGGCGGCCGAACAGCCGATATTGACCTCGAGGTCGGCGGCGCACTACCTTCGCGGCGAGTAAACACTGTTCACCAACCGGGCTCGCGCCTTCGGCGGCTTGCCTCTCCAGTCCTGGCTTGGGGGACCCCTGTCCGAGTCGAAAGATCCGCGGAACAGTCTCGATCGGACTCCGGTCCGGACGATGGCCATTGTGGAGCCCCGAGGCTTCTGTGGAGAAGTCGCGCTGGTGGCCCACGCGGTGAGGACGGCGGCCGGAAGTTTCGGATATTCGACCGTTCGATCGACGTTCGGCGCCGATGGCTCCGCCGCGGCCACGTTGCTCGGCCTTGCGCGGCGGACGAGCATCGACGCGGTGGCGGTCATCGCTGCCTCGTGCACCGATCGGTTCGACTACGCGCGGGTGGCGGACAAGGTGCCCGTGGTCGTCGTCGGCGGAGCCGACTGTGAGGTGGTTCCCGTGGTCGCGACGGACGACCGGGCGGCAGCAAGCCGGGTCACCGAGCACCTGCTCGAAGACGGCGCCGCCAACGTCTGGCACATCGCCGGGCCCGAAGCCTCGTTCGAGGCGCGGGAACGCGAAGGCGGGTGGCGCGGCGCACTCGAACGTCACCGGGCACCGGCCGCTCCGGTTCTGCGTGGAGATTGGACAGTGCGGTCCGGCTATGTTCTCGGCCAGGTGCTGGCACGCGAATCGGGTCTTGACGCCATCTTCGTGGCCAATGACAACATGGCGTTGGGGGTTTTGCGTGCCCTGGTCGAAGCGGGTCTGCGAGTACCGAGAGACGTCCGGTTGGCGGGATTCGGCGACCTCCCGGACGCCGAATACTACTCAGCGTCTTTGACAACGGTCAGGCAGGACCACCGCGGCCTGGGAAACCTCGCGATCGAGGTGCTCGAGGGAATTCGGGGAACACTCGAACTGCCCTGGCGGCACACCATACCCGCGAAGCTCGTCATCCGAGAGAGCTCCAAGCGCTGAATAGCCGGCTGTTCGCCGGCTCGAGCGGGAGTTCACCGCGCCTGTTCGGCTGCGTTCTCCTCGAACTCTGGTCGGTGCCGACTCGGCGCGGTCCGGCTCGCGGCATCGCGACTGGCCGGAACGCTGCCGTCCGGCAGCGGCAAAACGGTGTGGCGGGGGTGTCGTGCGACGCCCCCGTGACCGCCGCCGAGCGCCCCCGTCCGGGCGCAGAGAAGTTGCGCGACCAGTTCGTCCAGCCGGGTGTGTTCGGCTTCGGTGATGCCTCGCATTTCCTCGATCGCCGCATTCGTGATGCGGGTGAAGTCGGCCCGGGCTGCTCTCATAGCTCCGTACGCCGCTTCGCGGCGGCAACGGTCACCGGTTCGGTCGGCGGCCCAGAAGGCGGCCTGGGCCGCCGAGAGCCGCCGGGCGGCGGAGTCCTGCGCGATGAGCAGACTCATACCTCGGGCCTCGGCGACGACGCTCTCCGCGGAACTGGCTGCGATCTGCCGAGTGAATGCGCGGAATTCCGTGGCGGCCGACCCGCCGGTTCCTTCGATGTCTCCGCGCCGGTATTCGGGTTCTTCGCTGGTCGGCTCGGCCGGCATCGCCACCTCCTGGTCGTGTGGACGCTCGGATCCCTGTGTCTTCGGCGGCGCTGTCCTTTCGGCCGGGTCAGGCGCCGAGGCGGCTGTAGAGGCGGCCGGCCAGGGATGCGGCCAGCCGGTTCAGCGCGGCCGGCGGATCGAGTTGCGCGAACTGCCCGAGCAGCTCCGCCGCGGCGTAGGCCTCGGCTTCCGACAGCACCGCGGCGCACCGTTCTCGCCGTCCTCGTTCCAGCAACCGGGTCAGGGCCTCGGCGTACTCGTCCAGGTCACTGACGCCTGCCAGGCCGTACCGCTCACCGAGCGGATCGACGGTGACCTCGTCACTCATGGTCGTGCGCCCCTCTCGCCCTCCAGCTGACCGGCCGAAGGAAAATCTATGTCGGCCGGGGTAGACATTCAATGGCCGGTGTGTGTAATCTTCTCCTCGTACCGAGAGAGACAACGTCAAGCAGGCGCGGGAGATGACGTAACTACCCGCGAGGTGAGACAAGTGGTCAGGCAGCGCGGAGCCGATCAAGGAACAAGGTTTCGGCTGGTGACCAGGAGCAGGACGCGGGCGGAACACGCGCCCGTGAAGATCAGTAGTGGTTCGTGAAGTGCAGTTGCAGGACCGGTCAGGTGGCCGGAGCCGATCAGTGAACGGGGCTCCGGGCAGTGACCAGCGGCGTCAGCGTGCTGGGACCGATCAGGAGAAGGGTTCCGGCCGTGGCGGTCGCAGCAAGTGCAGTACCGGCAAGTGCAGGTGCAGTATCCAGTGAGTGGAAATTATCGGAAGGAAGGGAAGGGCAGCATCATTGGATCGCCCGCAGCGGTTGGGCTTTGCCGCGCGGGTGCCGCAGTCCCATCGAGTTCGGAGGTGGTGCTCGGTCACGAGTAAGCGATCCCCGCACGATCCGGCTTTCCGCCGGACGCGGGTGCAGGAAGCCGGCGGTCGCGCCGGTTGACAATGGTGGAACAACCCAACCCTTTGAGGACCCCGGGTGCCGCAGTGGCACCCGGGGTCCTTTGTGATGTGGAGGCCGAGTGATTCCTGACCAAGAAGGGCCGGCCACGCCCAGCGCGGCCGACAAGTTCGACGACGAGCACTACCCCGCTTACACCATGGGCCGGGCCGCCGACATGCTCGGCGCCACCCAAGGCTTCTTGCGCAGTCTGGGCGAGGCCGGGCTGATCACGCCGCAACGTTCCGTCGGCGGGCACCGTCGCTACTCCCGGCACCAGCTGCGCCTGGCTGCCCGGGCGCGGGAACTGGTCGACCAGGGCACCCCCGTCGACGCTGCCTGCCGCATCGTCACCCTCGAAGACCAGCTGCACGAAGCCCAGGAGCACAACCGCTCTCTGCGCGATGCCGAAGGCAGCACGGCCGATCGAGGGGAGTAGCGCCGTCACCTCGACGTCGTGCATCGATCGGGTTTTCCTGCGGCGCCGCGGTACGCGGTCGGCCCTGGACCTTCAGCCGCCGGTGAGGGGCGGCGGTCAGCGACGGCCTTCGGCGTCTTCGGCGAGAAGCAGGTAGGCAGCCGCCGTCCAGGTGTAGGCGCGGTCGCGCAATCCCTCTCCGGTCAAGGCGTCGAAGTTCTCGGCGAAACCCGACTTCTCGCAGGTCGTCCGGAACCGGGTGCTCACCTGTTCGGCGAGGTCGTGCGCTCCGCCGCGGCGGAGACCGTCCTCGATCAGGACCGTGGCAGGCGCCCAGACCGGGCCTCGCCAGTACCCGTCCGCTTCGTAGTACGGCGAGGCGGGCAGTTCCGTGGCCGGCCCCACTGCCGTCAGGTGCCGGGCGATGCCGTCGCACAGCCGCTCGAAGACGTCGGGCGGCAGGTGCTCACCCAGCACGACCGGCATGAGCTCGAGCAGGCTGGATCCGGCGCGGAGCGTTCCGCTGACCACCCCGCGGCTGACGAACCGGGTGCCGTCCCACAGCTGGGCCAGCATCGCCGCCAGCAGGTCGTCGGCCTGCTGGTCCCACGACTGCGCCGGGTCGCCCAGTTCGGCGGCGAGCCGGGCCAGCTCCTTCAGCTGCAAGACCAGGAAAGCGGCGAGATCGGCCGACTGGACGAGGCGTTCTTCGCGGAACACCGTGGCGTTGTCCCAGCCGCTGTCGTTGCCGTGTTCGTAGTAGGGCAGCGGGTGGGCGGGCGGCCGCCGGTGGTCGAGCCAGAACCTGGTCCACGCCGAAAGCTGCCGGTACGTCCGCTCGGCGTCGGGCACTTCGCCGCCGAAGCGTTCCCGAAGCCGGCCCAGGGCCCACCCGTGGATGGGTGGTTTGACGAAGTTGTGGAGCGTCTCGGAATGGGTGATGGAGTCCGGCAGCGCCCCCTGGTCGTCCTGGTGGTCGAACACCACCTGGAACTGGTCCCAGGCGAGCTCCGGGGCACCGGAGGCCAGCGCCAACGCGGTGAAGCAGTGGTCCCAGCTCCACACCTTGTCCATCCAGTGCTTCGACATCAGCACCGCCGGGCGGGTGATGAACCCGGCGGGCCGGACCGTGGCCGACCAGATCACGTAGCAGGCCAGCTCGGCGGCCGGAGTCCGCTCGTCGCGCCACGGCGCCACGGCGTCGGCGAACCGGGCGAAGTCCTCCGCCGAGGCGGTGACCGCTTCGGAGAGGCCCAGCCCGGTCGCAGGCGGCGGCGATGCGGCGATCTCCTCGATCACCAGCTCCCAGGGGCCGCCGTCTTCGCCGGCGGCGACCAGCCGTTCGGCCGTCCCGAGCTGCTGTTCGCCCGATCGGCGCTCCTGTCCGGAAAGGACGGTGACGCGGAACCGGTGCCCGGTCTCGTAGGAGGTGAACACGGTGCCCCCGGCCGGGTCGGGGTAGAGGTACGTGCCGGTGAAGGGGGTCAATTCCGGCTCGGTGGCGCTGATCCGCACTCCCAGCCCGTGTCCCGCGATGTGCAGTGTGCTCGGCGACCCGAACGCCGCGGTGATCTGCCCGGCACCGGCGCTCCACGTGAGCTTCGCCGGCTCCGCGGTGATCGAAGCGGCGACCCGGACGCCACCGGCGACGGGCACGATCGACAGGACCGGGTGCATCCCGTTGCGGTGGGACACCAGGTGAACGTCGTCGCTGTAGGTCGCGAGGCCCACGACGGGCGAGAGGCCGAACCAGGCGCCGAACCGGCTGAAGGGGATCTCCCGCACCGAGAACTCGGGGGCCACAGTGGACTTCCTTTCAGTCTTTGACGGCGCCGGTGGTGATGCCCGCGGCGACGAAGCGCTGGGCGAGGACGAGGAGCACGGTCGCGGGGATCGACGCCACCACGGCGGTGGCCATGATCGAGTTCCACTCCTGGTTGTTGTTGCCGATGTAGCGGTAGATGCCGAGGGTGAGCGGCTGCAGCCGGCCCCCGGCGTCCAAAGTGGCCGCGAAGACGAAGTCCGACCAGGCCCACAGGAACGAGAACAGTGCCGCGGTGACCAGCCCGTTGCGGCTGGCCGGAAGCACGACGGAGACGAACGACCGCCAGGGCCCGGCACCGTCGATCCGGGCCGCCTGCAGCAGTTCTTCCGGGACGACCGCCATGAACGAGGTGAGGATCAGCACCGCGAACGGCACGGCGATGGTCGAGTCGGCGAAGATCAGGCCCCAGACGGAGTTGGTGATGCCGAGGCCGACGTAGATGCCGTAGAACCCCAGAGCCATGATGATGCCGGGGATCATCTGCGCGACGAGCAGGATGAACCCGAGCGGCCCGCGGCCGCGGGGCCGGAGCTTGGCCAGCGAATACGCCGCGGGCGCGGCCAGCACCAGGGTGAGCACCACCGTGCCCAGCGCGATGAGCAGGCTCGTGCCGAAGTACGGCAGTTGTTCGCGCAGGACCCGCTCGTACCCCTCGGTGGTCGGGGAAGCCGGGAACAGGTCGGGCGGCGACTTGCGCATGTCGCGCGCGGGCGTGAGCGAGACGTTGATCATCCAGTAGACCGGGAACAGCATCAGCCCGGTCAGCACCAGGCCGACCGCGGTCCGCCAGGCCGGCCGCTTCATGCGGGCTCCTGCCTGCGCTGCAACCGGATGTACAGCAGACCGGCGGCCAGTGCGAGGAGGATGAGCACGTTGCCCACGGCAGCGCTGGGGCCGAACCGGGGGAGCAGGCTGCCGAACCCGAGTTCGTAGGACCAGGTGGCCAGGGTGCTCGACGAGCCGCTCGGCCCGCCCTTGGTCATGATCCAGATGAGGTCGAACACCTTCAGCGTGTAGACGAGGCCGAGCAGCAGGGTGATGGCCGAAACCGGGCGCAGCAGGGGAAAGGTGACGTGCCGGAAGGCCTGCCAGCCGGTCGCCCCGTCCAGCGCCGCCGCGTCGTAGACGTCGCGGGGGATGTTCTGCAGCCCGCTGTAGAGCACGACGAGGTTGAACGGGATCCCGATCCAGATGTTGGCGGCGATGACCGACACGAGCGACCAGGACGGCGAAGTCAGCCAGTTGACCGGGCCTGCCCCGAGCAGCTCCAGCCCGGCGTTCACCAGGCCGGACTCGCTGTTGAGCAGCCAGGCCCACGTCGACGCCGACACGATGAGCGGCAAGAGCCACGGCACCAGGAAGAGGGCCCGCAGGGTCGCCGACAGCCGGAAGCCGCGGGCGAAGAACACCGCCATCGCCAAGCCGATCGCATACTGGAACGCCAGCGACGCCACGGTGAAGACCAAGGTGTTGACCAACGCGGTCCGGAACAGCGGGTCGCCGAAGACCGTGGCGTAGTTGGCGAACCCGACCAGTGGCGCCCCGCCGTGGACGAAGGTGCGGATCGTGTAACCGCGAATGCTCAGATCGACGTTGGTGAGCAGCGGGTAGGCGTAGCACACCACCAGGTAGGCCACCAGCGGCACGAGGAACGCCCAGCCGACGACCTGCCTGCGGACCTCTCGCGAGCGCATCGGCACCTACTTCGCCGCCGCGGCCTGCGCGTCCGCGAGCGCGGCTTGCGGCGTCTTCGCCCCGGTCAGCGCGGCCTGGACGGCGCCCCACAGGGGCTGGGAGATCCGCGGGTACCGGGTGCCGAGGCCGTCCCCGGTGCGGCTCTTGGCGTTCTTCACCGCGTCCACCCAGACGGCCAGTTCCGGCGCCTGGGCGACCTGCTGCTGCTGAACCGAGGGAATGGCGGAGACGTAGGTCAGGGCGGTGTCGGTCGCGAGCACCTTGTCGGGGTTGGTCAGGCATGCGGCGATGCGAGCGGCTTTGGCTTCCTTGTCCTTGTCGTCCTGGGCGGTGACGGTGACGAACTCACCGCCGGTGGGCGCCGGCGCGGTTCCCCCGGCCCGGGCGGGGATCGGGACGACGCCGTACTCGAAGCCGGCCTTCTTCGCGTTCTGCAGCTGCCAGGTGCCGTTCTCGGCGAACGCGTACTCCCCGGTGGCGAACTCCTGCCAGCTCGTGGTCTGCGTGTTGTTCACCACCGAGTTGGGGACATATCCCTTGTCCAGCCACGACTTCCACACCTCGAGCGCGGCGGTGGCGGCGGGGGTGCCGAGGTCGGTCAGTGCCGCTCCGGCGCCCCAGAACCAGGGCAGGAACTGGAACGTGCCCTCCTCGGTGCCGATCGCGGAGAACGTGATCCCCTTCTTGCCCGTCGCCTTCACCTTGGCCAACGCGGCGTCGAGGGAGGCCCAGTCCTTGATCGCTGCGGGGTCGACGCCGGCCGCGGTGAGCACGGCCTTGTTGTAGTAGAGCGCGAGCGTGTTCGCCCCGATCGGCACGCCGTAGGTCCGGCCGCCGGCCTGCCCGGCGCCCAGGAGGTTCGGGGACGCCTGGCCGGCGTCCAGCCCGACGTCCTGGTTCGCCTTCAGCACCCCGCCTTCGGCGAGCGTGCTCACCACCGGGTTGTCCAGGACCAGCACGTTGGGGGCGGTGCGCTGCTGGGCGGCGAGCAGGACCTTGTTGGTCAGGTCGGTGGTGTCGTAGGACTGGCGCTGGATCTGCACGCCCGCTTCCGCGCCGCACTTGCCGATCACCTTCGCCCACTCCGAGCTCGCGTCGAACTGCGGGTACGGGTCCCACAGGGAGAACGGGCCGGGATCGCCGGAGCCCCCGGCGTCGGACGACGGCGAGCACGCGGTCAGGGACGCGGCCAAGCCGAGCGCGGCCAGGGCGGCGGGGAAACGGCGGGAGAGGTGCATGGTGGTCCCTTCCTGCGGCTGCGGTGACGACTACATCGAACCGGTTCGATGCCAGAAGGCGACGTCAACGTAGCCTTCACACACTGACCGCGCAAGTACGCGTTACGATCGTCGACGGATCGGTCGAACCGGTTCCCATGCGGAACGGAGAGGTGCGGATGAACATCGGGGAGATCGCCCGGCGCGCCGGGGTGTCGCGCAGCACGGTGTCGTACGCGCTCAGCGGGAAGCGGCCGGTCTCCGCCGCGACCGTGCGGCGGATCAACGACGTGATCGCCGAGCTCGGCTACCGGCCCAACGCCAGCGCCCGCGCCCTCGCCGAAGGCCGCACCCGCACCTTCGGCCTGGTGATCCCGCCGGCGAGCGCCCGGCTGACCGACGCCCAGCTGGGCTTCGTGGCCAGCGTGGTGGAGGTGGCGGCGGTGCACGACCACGACGTGCTGCTCTCGCCGGGCGGGGGAGACCACAGCCGCTCCTTCGACCGGATCGTCACCGGCCGCCGGGTCGACGGGGTCATCCTGATGGAGATCCTCCTGGAAGATCCGCGGGTCGAGCGGCTCGGCCAGGCCGGGCTGCCGTTCGTCACCATCGGGCACACCGAGCACCCCGGCGCGTTGTGGTGGGTGGACGTCGACTACGCGGGGCTGATCAGCCGGTGCGTCCACCACCTGGCCGACCTCGGGCACCGGGACGTCGTCCTCGTCAACCGCTCCGACGAGCTCGTCGCCGCGGGTTACGGCCCCGCCCTGCGGGCGGCGGCCGGATTTCGTGAGGCGGCCGGGGAACGCGGCCTCACCGCGCACCACGTGTGCTGCGCCGACGAGCCCGCCGCCGGCCGGACGTGCTTCGAGCGGATCCGGGCCGACTGGCCCGAGGTGACCGCCGTGGTGACCATCAACGAGGCCGCGCTCCCCGGCGTGCAGCGGGCGCTGCTGCACGCGGGGCTGGACGTGCCGCGGGACTTCTCGGTCACCGGCGTGCTCGCCGACCGGCTGGCGGAGGACTTCCACCCGCCACTCACGGCGGCGGACGTGCCGGCCGGGGAAATGGCCCGGCTCGCCGTCGCGCTGCTGCTGGAGCAGATCGGGGACGCGTCGGCCACGCCGCGGCACGCTCTGCTCGAGCCCGCGATCTCCCTGCGTTCGAGCACGGGCGCCGCGCGCCGGTAGCGCGGAACCGGTTCGACAAACTCTCTCTTGATTGCATGGGTCTCTCCGGCGTACTCTCGTCGTCGCATCGAACCGGTTCGAATCTTTCCCGCCCGGTCCGTTCGGAGTGTCGATGGTTCAACGGCGAACTTCCGCACCGCCGCCCACGGCGGCCGCTCCACCGAGCTTTCCCGCGTCGCCGCCGGCCACCTCTCCGCTTGAGCCCGGGACGTCCCCACGTCCAAGGAGTCGCAAGTGGACACTGTGCGCACGGCCCGGCGACCGCGTCGCCGCCTCGCCACCCTCCTCACCGCGGGTGCCTTCGTCGCCGCCTCTTTGACCGCGGCCACCACCCCGGCTCACGCCGCCGACGAATCGATCGGCGTCGACTTCTCCGTCGCGGGTGGCGCGCCGAGCTACCGGGCTTCGGGCTGGATCTACGGGATGACCGAAGACGCCTCGGGACCCGCCGACCACTTCTACCGCGACGTGCGGTTCCGGTACATGCGTGCCGGGGGCGCGCAGCTCGACAGCCCGGGTGGCTGGGTGTCGGGCCGGTACGACCGACGGTGGAACGCGACCCGCGCCCAGCTGCTTCGCACCCGGTCCCTCGGCGGCCAGTTCGTCCTGCTCGTCCACGACCTCTGGGGCGCCGACGGCTACCCGATCTCCCGTTTCCCCGGCGACAACGGCGACTGGAGCGACTACGACAGCTTCCTCACGCGGCTGATCACCGACGTCCGGGCGACGGGAGCGCCCGTCGAGTGGGATCTCTGGAACGAACCGAACCTGGGGATCTTCTGGAACCGGCCGCAGTCGCAGTACTTCGAGCTGTGGCGGCGCACGTACCAGCGCGTCCGGGCGGCCTTCCCGGATCAGCTGATCGTCGGCCCCAGCTTCGCCGGGGTTCCGTCGACCACGAACACCTGGTGGAACCAGTACCTCGACTTCGTCCGTGCGAACAACGTCGTCCCCGACATCGTCAGCTGGCACTCCCTGCCCGGTGATCCCGTGGCCAACGTCGCGGCGGCGAACGCCACGCTCGACCCGCGCGGCATCCCGCACCCGAGGCCGTACCAGATCAACGAGTACGGCGCCTCGAACGAACAGAACCCGGGCGACGGCTCCTGGTACATCGCGCGCCTGGAGCGGGCCGGTGCCGACGGCCTGCGCGCGAACTGGGCGACCACCGGGAACCTGCACAACGACCTCGCCAACCTGCTCGTCCGCGACTCGGCCGGCCGGCACCTGCCGAAGGGCGAATGGTGGGTCTACCGCTTCTACGGGTCCCAGACCGGCCAGATCGTCTCGACGGCACCCAGCCCGGCCTACGACGCGTTCGCCACGAAAGCCAGCGGGGTAGCGAAGATCCTCGTCGGCGGGGGTGGCACGACCGGCAACGTCGCGGTGAACCTGAGCCGGCTGGACACCACGAGCGGTCTCGTCCAGAACAACCAGGTGCGCGTACTCGTCCAGCGCATCCCCTACAACGGCGGGGGTGCGGTCCAGGGGCCGATCACGGTACAGAACTCGGTCGTGAGCCTGTCGGGCAACGCGGCGACGGTCACGTTGCCGCACACCGCCATCGACGACTCCTTCACGATCACCCTGCTACCGCCGTCGGACGCCGGTTTCCAGTCCGTCGCGGTCGCCCAGCATTCCCAGCAGTGCCTGGACAACACCAACCTGAACACGGCCGACGGCAACCGGCAGCAGCAGTACCCCTGCGAAGGCGGCGACCAGCAGCTCTGGAACTTCCGTCCGGTCTCCGGGGTGGCCGGGACGTTCACCTTGGTCAACCAGCAGACCGGCAAGTGCCTGGACGTCAACGGCGGTTCCACGGCGGACGGCGCCGCCGTGCAGCAGTGGACCTGCCTCGGCGGAGCCGCGAACCAGCAGTTCACCCTGCGGAAGGTGACCTACGCCGGCAACGATTCCCACGACTACCAGCTGGTGGCCCGCCACAGCGGGAAGTGCGTCGACGTGAACGCGGTGTCTGCCGCCGCGGGTGCGGTGATCCACCAATGGACGTGCAACCCGGCCACGCAGGGCAGCCCGCTCAACCAGACCTGGCGGATATGGGGCCGGTGACGGACCGGAGACGGTGACCCCGACCGGGCGCCCGCCGGCGCCCGGCTTCACGACACCGACCACTCCCTGAACGACCGGGGCCGGACCGAGCCCAGCGTCACCTGCCCGCCGGCCACGGCACCGTCCTCACCTGGCGTCGCCCAGTGGTTGTGCACGACCAATTTCCCGCCGCCGAGTTGTCGTCGGCGACGAACACGTCAGCTCTCATCGTTCCTAGCATCATCGCGCATGAGCAACCTGGACGAGATCCGATCCTGGCTTGACGAGCGGCTTCCGTCGCTGCTCGAAGAGAACGACGTGCCGGGCGCGGCGTGGGCCGTCATGCGGGGCGGCCAGGTGATCGACGGTGCCGCCGGCCTGCTCAACAAGGCGACCGGTGTGACCGCCACCCCTGACTCGGTCTTCCAGATCGGGTCCATCACCAAGCTGTGGACCAGCACCCTGGTGCTGCAGCTGGCCGACGAAGGCCAGGTGGACCTCGAAAAGCCGGTCCGCACCTACCTGCCGGAGTTCCGCATCGCCGACGAGGTGGCGGCCGGGCAGATCACCGTGCGGCAGCTGCTCAACCACACCGCCGGGTTCGAAGGGGACATCTTCACCGACACCGGGGTGGGCGACGACTGCCTCGAGAAGTACGTCGCGACGCTCGCGGGGACGCCGCAGCTGTTCCCGCCCGGTGAGCAGTTCTCCTACAACAACGCCGGCTACTGCGTCCTCGGGCGGCTCGTCGAGGTGCTGCGCGGGAAACCGTACGACGTCTGCCTGCGCGAGCACCTGATCACGCCGCTGGGACTGACCCACACGGCCACCGGCCCCTACGAGGCGATCATGTTCCGGGCCGCGATGGGGCACGTCCAGCCGGAGCCGGGTGGCGGCTACGTGCCGGCTCCGGTGTGGGCGATGGCGCGGTCGAACGCGCCGGCGGGTTCGATGCTCGCGATGCGACCGCGGGATCTGGTGGCCTTCGCGCGGATGCACCTCGAGGACGGCGTCGCGGCCGACGGCACCCGGGTACTGGCCGCGGGGACCGCCGCCCGGATGCACGCCCGGGAGGTCGGCCTGCCCGAGCTCGGCCTCATGGGAACGTCGTGGGGGCTCGGCTTCGAACGGTTCGACACGCCGGCCGGGACGATCATCGGCCACGACGGCAGCACCATCGGGCAGGGCGCCTTCCTGCGGATGGTGCCCGAGGCCGGGCTGGCGGTCGCGCTGCTGACCAACGGCGGCGACGCGTTCTCGCTCTACCGCGACGTCATGGGGCACGTCCTCGGCGAGCTCACGGACTTCGGCCTGCCCGCCCTTCCCACGCCGCCCGCGGAACCGCGGCGGATCGACGCCGAGCGGTACGTCGGCACCTACTCGGCCGATGTCTTCGACCTCACCGTCAGCCAGGACGACGACCACCGGATCTGGATCGAGCAGATCCCCAAGGGCGTCTTCGTGGAGATGGGCGGGCAGGTCGAGCGGAGCGAGCTCGTCCACTACCGCGACGACATGCTGATCCCGGTCGAAGCCGATCGTGGCATGCACATGCCGCACGCGTTCTTGGGCGACGACGGCACCGGGCACGCGCTCTACCTGCACCTCGGCCGCGCTGTCCGCCGCGCCGGCGCCTGAGCACCCGCCTCGACAACGCACGGAACGGAACCATCATGAAGCTGACCACCGTAGGCGTCTACGGCCTGTGTCTCGGGCTCGCCGCCGCGCTCGCCGGCTGCGGGGGAGCCTCGAACGGCAGCGGGAAGGCCGCTGTCGTCGATGGCGGTACCTTCACCTTCGCGCTCTCCTCGGACCCGGGCAACCTCGATCCGCAGCTGGGCGCGGGCAGCTCGTTGTACACCGTCACGCAGTTCGCGTACGACGCGCTGCTCAGCGTCAACGGCGAGACCGGCGAAGTCCGTTCCGGGCTGGCGAAGAGCTGGGAGGTCCGCGGCACCACGGTCTCGCTGACCCTGGCCCCGGGCATCACCTGCGCCGACGGAACCAAGCTCACCGCCAAGGACGTCGCCGACAACCTCGGCTTCGTCGCCGACCCGGCCAACAAAAGCCCCTTCCTGGGCACCTTCTTCCCGGCGGGCGCCAAGTCGGTCGGCGACAACGCGGCCGGAACGGTCACGATCACCCTGGCCCAGCCGGCCCCGTTCGTCCTCAATGGACTGGCCGGGCTGCCGATCGTCTGCCCGGGCGGCCTGGCCAAGCGTGCCGCGCTGCAGACGGGCACCGCCGGCACCGGCCCCTACAAGCTGATCGAGGCCGCGCCGGGCGACCACTACACGTACTCGATGCGCGACGGCTACACGTGGGGGCCCGACGGCGCGACGACCGCGACCAAGGGACTGCCGAAAACGGTCGTGGTCAAGGTGATCCAGAACGAGACGACCGCGGCGAACCTGCTGCTTTCCGGTGGCCTGAACGCCGCCCAGATCGCCGGGCCCGACGCGGACCGGCTCGAGAAGGCGGGCCTGTTTTCCGCCAAGACCCCGGCGCTCGTGGGAGAGCAGTGGTACAACCACGCCGCCGGCCGGGTCACCGCCGACCCGAAGGTCCGGATGGCCCTGACCCAGGCGCTCGACCTCGGCCGGCTGCAGAAGGTGCTCACGTCGAGCCAGGGCACCGCGGCGACCACCTTGGCCGCGAACGAGCCGGTCGCGTGTCGCGGCGACTCGGTCTCCCACGCGCTGCCCGCCTCGAACCCCCAAGCCGCCGCCGCTCTGCTCGACCAGGCGGGCTGGACGGCCGGGGGTGACGGCAAGCGCACCAAGGGCGGCAAGCCCTTGGCACTGACTTTCCTCTACCAGAACAACAACGGCAGCGGCGGTGACGCCGCGGCGGAGCTCGCGGTGCAGCAGTGGAAGGCGATCGGGGTCGAGGCCACCGCGCGCAGCGAGGACGAAACCACGTTGACCAGCACCCTGTTCGGCGCGGGGGACTGGGACGTCAGCTGGGTCTCGGTCAACGTCAGCACCCCGGACCAGCTCGTGCCGTTCCTCTCCGGGCCGGCGGCTCCGCAGGGGACCAACTTCGCCGCGATCGCCGACCCGGACTACGACAAGGCGGTGAAGTCGGCGATGGCGACCCAGGGCGTGGCCGGCTGCCGCGACTGGCTCGCCGCCGAGTCCGGTCTCATCGCCAAGGCGTCGCTCGTGCCGTTCGCCGGGAAGGTCGTGCGCATGTTCGGCAAGGCGGCCGAGTTCCAGACCCCCGGGCAGCTGGTCCCGACGAGCATCCGCATGCTGGCGAAGTAGCGGGGGCGGCAGACATGTCGGTGAGTGCGACCGCCCCGAGCCCGCTCGCGGCCCCGGCCCGGACCCGCCCGTGGGTGCGGTTCGGCCTCCGGCGCCTGGGACGGCTGCTGGTCTCCCTCTGGGTCCTGGTGACCGCCTCCTTCGCGATGATCCACCTGATCCCCGGCGACCCGGTCCGCGGCGCGCTCGGCCCCACCGCGCCGGTGGCCCTGGTCGAGGCCCGCCGGCACGCACTGGGGCTGGACGACCCGATCACCACCCAGTACCTCCACTACCTGAAGGGCCTGTTCACCGGCGATCTCGGCACTTCGCTGTCCTCACAGCTGCCGGTCGTCGACGTCGTGTCCCAGCGGCTGCCAGCGACGCTGCTGCTGGCCGTGTTCGCGTTCCTGGCCGCCGTGGTCGTGGCGATCCCGCTGGGGGTCGCCATGGGCGTGCTGACCCGGCGTGGCCACGGGCGACGCACCGAGCTCGCCTTCACCACGACCAGCATCGTCGTGGCGACCGTGCCGGACTTCCTGATCGGGGTGGGGCTGGTCTACTTCTTCGGGATCCGGCTCGGGTGGCTTCCGGTCGCCGGCAACGACTCCGCGTCGGCGTACGTACTGCCCGTCGTCTCGCTGGCGATCGGGCCCGCGGCGATCCTCGCCCGCATCGTGCGCGTCGAAATGGTCGGCGTGCTCGAGGCGGACTTCGTCCGCACCGCCCGGGCCAAGCGGCTGCCGGCCCGGACGATCTACCTCGGCCACGCGCTGCCGAACGCCGTCACCGCGGCGCTGACACTGGGCGGGCTCCTGCTGAGCGCGATGGTCGCCGGCACCGTCCTGGTGGAGAACGTCTTCGCCTGGCCGGGCCTCGGCAGCACGATCGTGCAGTCCATCCTCACCAAGGACTACCCGGTGGTGCAGGCGATCGTCCTGGTCTACGGCGCCGGTGTGCTGCTGACCAACATCGTCGTCGACGTCGCCCTCGCCCTGCTCGACCCGCGCTCGACGATCCGGGAGGACTGAGGAGATGGCAGAACGCTGGATGCGGGTCGTCCGCACCCCGCTGGGTCTCACCGCGACCGTGCTCGTGGTCGTGGTTCTCGCCTTGGCCGCGCTCGGACCGGTCCTGTGGGGAGCCGGTGCCGAAGCGGTCGACACCGACAATCTCCTGGCCCTGCCGTCGGCCGGGCACTGGGCCGGGACGGACAACCTCGGCCGGGACATCCTCCTGCGGACCCTCGTCGCGGCCCGGCTGTCGATCGTGCTCGCCCTCCTCGCCATCGTGCTCGCGGTGGTCGCCGGGCTGCTGTTCGGGGCCGCCCCGTTCTTGCTCGGCCGGCGCACCGGCCGGCTGGTGTCGGCAGCGGTCAACATCGCCGTCGCCTTCCCGGGCCTGCTGCTGGCGCTGTTCTTCGCGGTCGTGTTCGGGGCCGGCGCCACCGGTGCGGTGCTGGCCATCGGGCTCGCCGGCGCACCGGCGTTCGCGCGCTTCACCCAGACGCTGGTGGCCGGGGTCGCGGCGCGGGACTACGTCGCGGCCGCCCGGATCGTGGGGATCGGCCGGTTCCGCATCCTGTTCCGCCACGTGCTGCCCAACATCGCCGAACCGCTGGTCGTCAACGCCACCATCGGTGCCGGCGGCGCGCTGCTCTCCTTCGCGGGGCTGTCCTTCATCGGCCTCGGCGTCCAGTCACCCGCCTACGACTGGGGCCGGCTGCTCTACGACGGCGTCGGCGCCATCTACGTCAACGGGGCCGCCGCGTTCGCCCCGGGGATGGCCGTGCTGCTCGCGGGCCTGGCGTTCAACCTCTTCGGCGAATCGGTCGCCAAGGGACTCGGCGTCCCCGTCGGCGTCGGCCTGCGTGCCGGGGTGGCCACCCGCCTCGGATCGGTGCGCCGGCCGGAGCCCGCCGGCCACGCCGAGGAGGTCCTCGACCGGTCGTCCGAGGTGGTCCTCGACGTCCGCGACCTCGAGGTCACCTTTCCCGGCCCGGACGGGCCCGTGCGGCCGGTCCGCGGGGTGTCCTTCCAGGTCCGGCGCGGTGAAGCGGTCGGCATCGTGGGGGAGTCGGGCTCCGGCAAGTCCATGACCGCGCTGGCGATCACGCGGCTGGTCGCCGACCACGGCCGGGTCGACGCCGGCCGGCTCGAACTGCTCGGGACCGACCTGCTGGCGGCGGACACCGCGGTCCGGCGGCGGATGCTGGGCACGCAGCTGGCCATGGTCTTCCAGGACCCGATGACCGCGTTCAACCCCACCCGCCGGATCGGGGGCCAGCTGGCCGAGGTGGCCACCCACCACCAGGGGATGACCCGCCGCGAGGCGGTGGCCCGCGCGGTGGACCGGTTGACGGCGGTCCGCATCCCGGACGCGGACACGCGGGTGCGGCAGTACCCCCACGAGTTCTCCGGCGGGATGCGGCAGCGGGCGATGATCGGCATGGGGCTGATGGGCACGCCGGCGCTGATCGTCGCCGACGAACCGACCACCGCCCTCGACGTCACCGTGCAGCAGCAGGTGCTCGACCTGCTCGCCGCGATCCGCGCGGCGGACGACGTCGCCCTGATGCTGATCAGCCACGACGTCACGGTGGTGAGCGAGGTCTGCGACCGGGTCCTGGTGATGTACGCCGGGCGGATCGTCGAAGACCTGCCGGCCGCCGGCCTCGCCGCCGCCCGCCACCCCTACACCCGGGCACTGCTCGCGGCGGTGCCCGACATGGCCACGGATCCGGACCGGCCGCTCGCGACCATCCCGGGCCGCCCGGTCGGTCCGGCCGACGTGCCGCCCGGGTGCGCGTACGCACCGCGGTGCCCGCTCGCCGACGCCCGCTGCCGGGCGGAGGACCCGCCGCTGGTGGCCGATCCGGCCGCGTCCCGGAACCACCGGGTGGCGTGCTGGCACGGCGGCGAGCCGCTGCCGATCGACCGGAGCACCGACGAACTGGTGGAGTCGCCGTGAGTGAACTGCGTTTCGACGACGTCTCCGTCCACTATGGCCGGACCACGGCCGTCGACGGGGTCAGCCTGACCGTGCCGGACGGCGCGGTGGTCGGGCTCGTCGGCGAGTCCGGCTCCGGGAAGTCCACGCTCGCCAGGGCTGCCGTCGGCCTGGCTCCGCTGGCCGGTGGCCGGATCACCCTGGGCGGCGCGGCGGTCCCGGCCCGCGGGCGCCGTCGTCCGCTGCAGATGGTCTTCCAGGATCCCTATTCCTCGCTCGATCCCCGGATGACGGTGGGGGACAGCGTGGCCGAGGCGATCCCCCCGGGCGGTTCGCGCGCCGACCGGCGAGCCGAGGTCCGGCGGCTGGTCGAACTGGTGCACCTGGACCCGGGCTGCGCGGGGTCCGTTCCGTCGCGGCTCTCCGGCGGGCAGCGGCAACGCGTCGCCCTCGCCCGGGCGCTCGCCGCGCGCCCGAGCGTGATCATCGCCGACGAGATCACCTCCGCCCTGGACGTCTCGGTCCAGGGAGCCGTGCTCAACCTCGTCCGCGAGCTCCAGCGCGAACTCGGCCTGTCGATGCTGTTCATCTCCCACAACCTCGCGGTCGTCCGCTACGTCGCCTCGCACGTCGCGGTCATGCGCCGGGGCCGGATCGTCGAAGAAGGGCCGGTGACGCGGGTGCTCACCGAGCCCGACCACGACTACACCCGCGAGCTGCTCGCCGCCGTCCCCGGCCGGCGGGGTGGCTCATGAGCTGCCGCCTCCGCATCGAAAACCGGGCCGTCGTGGCTCGCCCGGCCGGTCCGGCCCCGAGTCCGCGGCCCGCGGACGGCCCCGGGCGGCCGCCCGGTGAGGTCGCCGTGCCGCAGAGCCCGATCTTCAGGCGATGACGACTTCCGAGGAACCGAGGAGCAAGAACGGCGTGACCGACATCAGCGCACCGGCCGTGGATCCGGTGCTGCGGCACGCGGTGCGGGCAGCGGAAGCCGCGGCCCGCGCGGCCGGCGTCTCGGTGCGCGAACTCACCGGCATCGACGAGCTGAACCGCGCGGTCGGGCTGTTGGCCGCGATCTGGGGACGCTCCGCGAATCCGCCGATGACCGTCGAGCTCCTGCGGGCCTTCGGCAAAGCGGGAAACTACGTCGCCGGCGCTTTCGACGGCGACTGCCTGGTCGGTGCCTGCGTGGGCTTCTTCCACGCTCCGGCGAGCGACGCGCTGCACAGCCACATCGCCGGCGTCGCCGCCGCGGCCACCGGCCGCAGCATCGGCTTCGCCCTCAAGCTGCACCAGCGGGCGTGGGCGCTGCTGCGCGGCGTCTCGGAGATCGCCTGGACCTTCGACCCGCTGGTCGCCCGCAACGCGTACTTCAACCTGGCGAAGCTCGGGGCGCGCCCGGTCGAATACCTCCCGAACTTCTACGGCCCGATGTCCGACGCCATCAACGGGGACGAGGACACTGACCGGCTCTTGGTGAGCTGGCGGCTCCGCGACCGCGCGGATGGCGACGCCGTCGTCGAGGACGGGGGCACGGCGGGCGCCGTGCCGGCATTGAGCGTCGCCGACGACGGCAGCCCCGTTCCGGGCCGGCTCGACGGCGCGACCTCTCTCGTCGCCGTGCCTCACGACATCGAGCGTCTTCGCGTGACCGACCCGGTGATGGCACGGCGGTGGCGGGGTGCCGTCCGGGAGGCGCTCACCGGCTTGGTCCGCGGCGGTGGCCGGATCGACGGCTTCGATCGAGCCGGCTGGTACGTCGTGCGGAGAGCAGGTCCGCCGGGTCCCTGAGGGCTCGAGCAGGCCCTACCGGGCGTTGCCGGCGCTCGCCAGGGTTTCGGCCAGTACCAGTGGGTTGAGGTAGTCGCGGTAGGAGACGACCAGGCCGTCCCTGATCCGGAGTACGGCGATGATGGTCTGGTGGAAGGGCGCGCCGGTCGGGACGACGGTGCCGTGGGCGTCGTACTCGACGATCACCACCTCGGGGTCGACGGTCTCGTGGATCACCGTGTTGCGGTACTCCTCGAACTTGACGAGTTTGCCGGCCTGGGCCGTCAGGAACTCGCGGATCTTTTCGCGGCCCTCCAGGCGGTCCGGGACGCCTGCCGGCCGGAACGGCCACTCGATGTGGCCGTTCGGAGCGATCAGGCTCACGAATGTTTCGGTGTCCATCTCGCGGCCCGCGCGCAGGACCTGCTCGACGACTTCGCGTGACGTGGCGGCCACGGCTCCCTGCCTTTTGTTGAACGCTTGTTGATTGAACAAACGTAGAACGAAATGGGCCGCCGGTCAACGGCCGTAGAATGAGCACGTGACCGAATCGAGTGCCCGCCCCACCCGGGCCGAGCAGCGCCGCCGGAGCGAGGAGCGCATTCTCACCGCGGCCCGGCAGATCTTCGCCGAGCTCGGCTACGACCGGACCACGATCCGGGCCGTGGCGTCGGCCGCCGGTGTCGACGCCGGCCTGGTCATGCACTACTTCGGCAGCAAGGACCTGCTCTTCGCCCGCGCCGCGGAGGTGCCCGCCGACGAGTTGCCCGGCGGTACGCCGGACGAGGTGGCCGAGGCGCTGCTCACGTCACTGGGCAGGCGCCTGGCCGACGAGCCGACGGCGTCCCTGGCGGTGCTGCGCTCGATGCTCACGAACGCCGACGCCGCCGATCGTTACCGGGCCGCCGGGGAACCTCAACTCAACCAGCTCACCGAGGCGATCCCGACGCCCGACGCCGACCTGCGCGCGAGCCTGCTCAGCGCGATCGTCCACGGCGTGATCGCCGAGCGCTACCTGCTGCGGCTCACGCACCTCGCGGACGCCTCGCCCGAGCAGATCATCGACCTGCTGCGCCCGTGCTTCCAAAGTCTGGCCACGTCCCCGCCGACCGAAGCCGAAGGGGGTCCGGAGGCCGGGCGCTCCGCTCGCCTGCCTGCATCGGTGAAGCCCCGGTAGGTTCCCACGGCGAAGCGACACCGAGCACACTGGCGCCGCTCCGTCCACTTCGGCCGGACAGCGCCGGTTTGCCGGAACTCCCTCGGTCACGTGGACCCGGCGTGCTGCGCATCCGGCCCGCGCCGAACGTAACCGGCCGCGGCGCAAGTCCACCGACGTCATCCCCGGGCGCGGCGCCTTTTTCGCGGTCAGCACCCCGATTTCCCAGGGCTTCGACGTCGTCCTGACCCGTCGACCGGGCTCAGAGCCCTGCTTGAGGCGCCCTCTACGTCGGCGAAGCCGTCAGCGCAGGGCCGGCAGCCCCGCGGCCAAGGCGGCGAGGGCGCGCTTCATCGTCGGGAGGAAGGGGACGCAGGCCGCGGCCAGGTCGGGGTTCTGGGCGTAGACCTCGAGGAGCGTCGGTGGCGGGTTGGCGGCCGGGTAGAGCATGCCCGCGAGCCCGCTCGCCGCCGCGACCAGCTCGAATCCCTCGCCCTCGGTCAGGTCGGGGCGCGCCCGGGCGACCGCCACGCTGAGTTCGCCGATGACGCCCAGCACCGCGCGCTTGAAGTCGCGGGCCGCCGGTACCGAGACGTTGTGCTCGAGTGACGTCGCGGCGTGGCCGAGCAGGTCGCAGAACAGGCTCCGCTCGGCGAGCGTCTCGGCCAGCACGTCGACGACGTCCTCCCCGGCGGTGAGCCGGCGGACGACCTCGTCCGCCCACTCGCGCCAGCAGCCGGTGGCCAGCTCGAGGTAGATCTCCTCGCGGGTGCCGAAGTAGCGGACGACGTTGGACTTGGCCAGCCCGACGGCCGTCGCCACGCTGCCCAGGCTGACGTTGCGCACGCCGGACTCGAGAGCCAGCTCGCGGGCCGCCGTGAGGATGGCCGTGCGCCGCTGCTCCTTCTGCTCCGGCCGCCTGGCCCGCAAGAACGCCGACTGAGACATATCTCAGCCATCATACGGTCCACTTAACGGAACAACGTTCTCTTGTTAAGAGAACGACGTTCTGTTAATTTGACGGGCACCGGCACGAGCGAAGGGGATCCACGTGGTCGAGGTGCGGTTGCGGGTCAACGGGGTCGACGAAGTGCTCGATCTCCCACCACAGGTCAGCCTGCTCGACGCGCTGCGCGAGCGGCTGGGCCTGACCGGCACGAAGAAGGGCTGCGACCAGGGCGCCTGCGGCGCGTGCACGGTGCTCGCCGACGGGAAGCGGATCAACTCCTGCCTCGCGCTGGCCGTGCAGTACACCGGTCGCGAGATCACCACCATCGAGGGCGTCGACGACCCGCTGCAGGAAGCCTTCGTCCGCAACGACGGCTTCCAGTGCGGCTACTGCACTTCGGGCCAGATCTGCTCGGCGATCGGGATGCTCGCCGAGCACAAGGACGGCGTGCCGAGCGCGGTCACCGAGCACCTGGCCACCTCCGGCGGCGCACTGTCCGCCGCGGAGATCCGGGAGCGGATGAGCGGCAACCTGTGCCGCTGCGGTGCCTACAACGGGATCGTCGACGCCATCCAGGAGGTCGTGAGATGAGGTCGTTCACCTATCTGAGCGCGCCCGACGTCGAGGCGGCGGTGCGGGCGATCGCCACCGAGCCGAACGCGAAGTTCCTCGGTGGCGGGACGAACCTCGTCGACCTGATGCGGGAGGACATCGAACGACCCGACGTGGTCGTCGACATCTCCCGGCTGCCGCTGACCGGGATCACGGAGCTGCCCGGCGGCGGCCTCCGGATCGGTGCGCTGGTCAGCAACAGCGAGCTGGCCGCACACCCGCTGGTCCGGACCCGGTACCCGGTGCTGGCCCAGGCGATCCTCAACGGCGCCTCGGCGCAGCTGCGCAACATGGCGACCGTCGGCGGCAACCTGCTGCAGCGCACCCGCTGCCTGTACTTCTACGACGGTGCTGCCGCCTGCAACAAGCGTGCGCCCGGCAGCGGGTGCGCCGCGATCGGCGGGTTCGCCCGCAACGCCGGGATCCTCGGCGTCAGCGACCACTGCATCGCCACCCACCCTTCGGACATGTGCGTCGCGCTGGCCGCGCTCGACGCGATCGTGGAAGTGGAGAGCACGCGCGGCATCCGTCGCATCCCGCTCACCGAGTTCCACCGGCTGCCGGGCAGCACCCCGCAGGTCGAAACCGCACTGGCCGCGGACGAGCTGATCACCGCGGTCGAGCTGCCGGCCCTGCCGGTGGCCGCGCACTCCCGCTACCGCAAGGTGCGCGACCGCGCGTCCTACGCCTTCGCCCTGGTTTCGGTCGCGGCCGCGATGGAGACCGAAGACGGCGTCGTGACCGCCGTCCGCCTGGCGCTCGGCGGCGTCTCCGCGAAGCCGTGGCGAGCCCGCGAAGCCGAGCGGATCCTGCTCGGCGCACCGGCGACCGAAGAGTCCTTCCGCCGGGCGGCCGCCGCCGAGCTCGCGCCCGCGGTGGGACAACCGGACAACGCCTTCAAGATCGACCTCGCGCAGCGCACGATCGTGGCGACGCTGCACCGGCTGCTCACCGACGGGAGCGCGGCATGACCCGGACCCTGCCTGCAACCGAGACCGGCGGCGCGATCGTCGGCAAGCCGATCGACCGGGTCGACGGCAAGGCCAAGACGACCGGCGCCGCCCGCTTCTCGGCCGAGTACCCCCACCCCGACCTCGCGCACGCGGCGCTGGTGCACTCGACGGTCAGCCGCGGCCGGATCACCGCGATCGGGACCGAGGCCGCGGCCGCCGTCCCCGGCGTCGTCGCGGTGCTGACCCACCTGAACGCCCCGGCGCTGAAACCGGCCCCGAAGGTGAGCCCGCTTAACCTCGCCACCCTGGTTTCCGGCACTTCCGTCAACTACCTCAACACCGACGAGGTGCACTGGGACGGCCAACCGGTCGCGGTCGTCGTCGCCGACACCCTGGACACCGCTCGGGAAGCCGCCGGGCTGGTCACCGTGGCCTACGAAACACTGCCGTCCACTGTGGACTTCGCGGCCGAGGAGAAGCACGCGCAGCCGCAGAAGAGCAACCTGCTCATGTCCGGCACCGCGAAGAAGGGTGACGCCGAAGCCGCGCTCGCCGCGGCGCCGGTGACGCTGGACCGGCGGTTCACCACCCCGACGCACCACCACAACGCGATCGAGCCGCACGCGACCACCGCGGTCTGGGCGGGCGACCGCCTGACCATTCACGACGGCACGCAGAGCATCGACTGGGTCCGCACGCACCTCGCGCTGCGGTTCGGCGTCCCGGTCGCGAACGTGCGGGTGCTCGCCCCGTTCGTCGGCGGCGGCTTCGGCGGCAAGGGCATGATCTGGCCCGGCACGATCCTCGCCGCGCTGGCGGCCCGCGCGACCGGCCGCCCGGTCCGGCTGATGCTGACCCGGGAAGGCGTCTACCGCACGGTCGGCGGGCGCACGCCGTCCACCCAGCGAGTCGCACTCGGCGCCGGGACCGACGGCAGGCTGACCGCGCTCATCCACACGAGCGTGACGCGCACCGGCCGGGTCGGTGGCGGGCCCGAGCAGGTGACGTCGCAGTCGAAGCACCTTTACGACGCCGAGAACATCCTGGTCCGGCAGAACCTCGTCGAACTGGACCTGATCCCGAACACCTCGATGCGCGCGCCCGGCGAGTCGATCGGGAGCTACGCACTGGAAGCGTCGGTCGACGAGCTCGCCTACCAGCTCGGTGTCGACCCGATCGACCTGCGGATGCGCAACGAACCGGCGACGAACCCCATCGACGGCAAGAAGTTCGCGCATCGGATGCTGCGCGAGGCCTACGCCCGCGGCGCCGAACGGTTCGGCTGGGCCGACCGGACGCCGGAACCGGGGTCGATGCGCGACGGGCGGTGGCTGGTCGGGATGGGCGTCGCGTCGGCGTACCACCCGTCCTGGCAGTTCGCCGCCAACGTGACGGTCCGGCTCTCGGTCGACGGCACGGTCCTGGTGCGGTGTGGCTTCCAGGAGATGGGCATGGGCGGCGCGACGGCGCAGGCGCAGATCGCCGCGGACGCGCTGGGCGTGCCGTTCGAGGCGGTGCGCGTCGAGTACGGCGACTCCGCGCTGCCGATGAGCCCGGGCGCCGGCGGGTCCATGCAGACGGCCAGCATCGCCAACAGCCTCCTGGCCGCTTGCGAGAAGCTGAAGCGGGAGCTGGCTTCCCTGGCGAAGCGGTCGGGCTCGGCCGGGGCGAGCCCGACCGAGATCCTGGCCGAGGCCGGTGTGCCGTCGGTCGAAGCCGCCATCGGCTCCGACACCCGACTCGGCAGACTGGCCGGGCAGCTGAAGTTCATGTCGAAGTTCGTCCGCAACCAGCGGCGCTGGATGAAGGCCGCGTGCGGGGCCCAGTTCTGCGAGGTCCGCGTCGACCCGGACACCGGCGAGGTGCGGGTTTCGCGCTGGGTCGGCGTGTTCGACGTCGGCCGGGTGATCAACGCGAAGACGGCGTCGAGCCAGCTGCGCGGCGGGATCGTGATGGGCATCGGCATGGCACTGGCCGAGGAGACGCTGGTCGATCCGCGCACGGGGCGGATCATGAACCCGAGCCTCGCCGAGTACCACGTCCCGGTGCACGCCGACATCCCGCCGATCGACGTCAGCTACCTCGACGACCCGGATCCGACCATGCCGCTCGGCCTGATCGGCGTCGGCGAGGTGGGCATCACCGGCGTCGCCGGAGCAATCGCGAACGCGGTCCACCACGCGACCGGCAAGCGCGTCTACGACCTGCCCATCACCCTCGACAAGCTGTGGTGAGACCCGGTCGCCGGAGGCGAGGTCCGGCGCCTGCCGGTTCGCCCGTCCGGAGGATCTTCTTCAGGCAGGTTCGGACGGCGCCAGCTCGAGGGCCTTCCGGGCGCCCTGGATGAGGTCGGCGTAGGTGATCACCTCGACGCGCGAGAGTGCGCGTTGTAGGTCCGGAGCGTGTCCGCGACCTGGGCGCGCGCCGCGGCGTCCGGTACGTGCTCGGGGTGGCCGACGACGACGGTGGCGAACGCGCGCCGGCATTCGATGCCCAGCCGGTTCTTGATGACGTCACGCTGCTCGTCGAATTCGCGGAGGTAGTTGAGGGTCTGGCCGACCGCCTTGTTCACTTCGGGGCCGACGACGAAGAACTCGCGGTGCTTCACGACGAGATCCGGGATGCAGGCCCGTTTCAGCTCGACGACGTGCAGCGCGCCGTCGGCCCGGATGAGCGGGACGTCCAGCTGGGTCAGGACGGTCAGCGACCGTCGTTTCGCTTTCTCGATGTACTTGCCGCCGAACATCCACCAGCTCTCGTCGAGAATCCGCTGGAATTCGTTCTCCTTGGCGTCCGGATTCCGGACGACCTCGGCCAGCGTGGCGATGACGTCCCGCTGCTTCGCGGTCTGGATGCCGTCGAGCAGCACCTGGAGGGCCCCGTGTTCGGCCAGCACCGCGGCCGCGTTCGGGGCGTCCGCCAAGGCTTCCGCCAGCTGGGCCAGCTGACCCGCGTCGGCTTCGCCCGATTGGACCTTCCGGATCACCTCCGCCAGCGGAGCGTCCTGCTCGGCTCGCGGCTCGGGCGTCCCGAACCGCGCCGCCAGGAACCGGTGGAGCTCGCCGATGGCGTCGTTCTCGCACGCCCATTGGCTGGCCCCGGGACGCAGGTCGAAACCGGAACCGTCCGGCCGCGGTGTCCAGGAATCGACTATGAGAATAAGTTTTTCGCTGCCGTCCGGTTCGAGGGTCAACCAGATCGTCGCGGTTTTGTGGACCTCCGGGCTTCGGTGGACAACGGCGGTTTCGACGTGTCGGTATCCATTCGGCGCGGAGTGTTCGATCCGGTTCCGGAGTTCTTCCGCGGAATCCGGTTCACTGGCGGAGGAGGTCACGCGGGGCGAGTCGCGCCGGGAATCGGCATTGTTACGACGATCTTGCGTGAGCCGGTGAGGGTCTGAGACGAGGGACGGGTCTTTCGGCGGCAGGATGAGAAGTGCGACTTCACCTGGGCTGGCCGAGCCGCCGGAAATCCCGGTGATCGATCACGAACTCGCACCAGCCATCAGCCGTCCGAAACCTCGATGAATTCGGGGCGCAACGGCGACGGCGTCTGCCTCGCGGGCCATCGGTGCGAGGCGATCGATCGGGTTGTCCCGCATGACGGGCCCGCGGTCGCCCCGACCAGGTGGCGGCCGAGGCGGGTGCGTGGGGGCCGGAACTCGGCGATCAGTTTCGGCCTTGCGGACGCGGAACGAACAACCGGCGGCGCCGAAGCGCACATCGTCACCTCACGTGCCGAGCGGTTCCTCCCGCGGCTGTGCCGGCACGCCGAGGCCATGGGCGGGAAGGCAGCGCACCTGCACGACGGGGGCGGGCAGGCGCGTCCAGGTGGCGGCGTAGATCACCGCGAAGATGGCGAGGGCGTGGGTGATGGCCGAGAGGCGGGTGTGGGCGCCGGAGCGGACGTTGACCGCGGTGCGGGCGATCGCGCCCGTGGCGGGCATGCCGCCGACGAGGCCGCAGGCGATCGAGGCGAGTCCCTGGCCGAGCCTCGCCCTGCTGCTGGTTCGGGCCGGCCTCGATGAGGAACTTCGGGCAGCCGACCAGAATCGGTCCAGCGCGCCTCAGCCGGATCCGACGCCGGGCGTTCGCCGGGAGTGAGGCTGACTCCGGACCGGTCGTGCCGTCACGCCCGCGCGTCCAGGAGCGCCGATTCCGCCTGTTCGGCCAGCCAGCCGGCCGCCTGCTCCAGGCTCCACCCGAAGCCCCACATCGTGCGCCACGACTCGAACCCGAAGTAGAACCACAGGATCTGCCCGATCCGCGCCCGGTCCAGGCCGGCGCGCAACCCGCCGATCTCGACGAGGCGTCCAGCGGCGATGTCGAGCCGCGCCCGGGTGGCGCGCACCGCCAGGTCGGCCGCCGCGGCGACGTCCCGGTCGGCGGTGCGGTTGTCCAGGAGGATCGCCAAGATGCGCTGCCGGCGGCGTTGCACGGAGCCCGTGCCCTCGGCCACCAGTCGCACCACCGCGCGCACGTCCGCGCACCCGGTGACCGCTCGCGCCGCTTCCACGGCTTCCTCGTCCCGGGCGCCGTCCTCGGTCAGGGCGGTCACCAGGGCCGGTTTGCCGCCCACGCTGGTGTAGACGGTGTTCACCGCCACGCCGGCGGCCTCCGCGACGGCCGCGACGCTCGTGCGGGCGTACCCCCGCTCGGCGAACAGCGTGGCGGCCGCATCGAGGATCGTCCGGCGGGTGTCCTGGGCGTGCCGTTCCCGCACCGATGACCGGTAGTCACGTACAGCCATGGGTCGATGCTACCTCCCTATATTGAGAGTATGATTGTTACTATGAATATGGAGAGCATGCAGCCAACTGAACCTGGTCCCGGCGACGTCGTGGTCGTCGGAGCGGGCCCGGTGGGCTTGTGGACCGCGGCGGAACTGGGCCTGAGCGGCGTCCCCGCCGTCGTCCTGGAGCGGGCGGACGAGCGCAGCCCGCACTCCAAGGCGCTGGGCGTGCACCCGCGCACCCTCGAGGTGCTGGCGATGCGCGGGCTCGCCGAGCGGTTCCTGGCCGAGGGCGTGCCCATGCCGCGGTGGCACTTCGGCATGCTGCAGACCCCGATCGATCTCGGTGTGCTCGACACGCCCTACCCGTTCATGCTCGCCATTCCCCAGCGTCGCACCGAGGAGCTGCTCGAAGAGCACGCGCTCGCGGCCGGGGCGCGGATCCTGCGCGGCCACCGCGTCACGGACGTGACGCAGGACGAGCACGGCGTCCGGCTGGAGGTGTCCGGACCGGACGGTCCTTACACCCGCTTCGCGCGCTACGTCGTCGGGGCCGACGGCGTCGGCAGCGTGGTGCGCACCTCGGCCGGGATCGCGTTCGAGGGCACCGAAGCGACGTTCTACAGCTACCTCGGCGAGGTTCGGGTGACGTCGGAGCCGGTGCGCAGCGCCCACAACGAGCACGGCGCGATGCTGTCGGTGCCCCTGCGCGACGGCCGGTACCGGATCTCCGGGGTGGACAAGCGGACCGGCCACCAGCCCGGTCCGCTGACCCTGGAGGCCCTGCGCGAGGCCACGATCCGCGTCGCCGGGAGCGACTTCGGGATGCACGACCCCAGCTGGCTCACCCGGTTCGGCGACGCGGCGAAGCTCGCCGAGCGGTACCGCCACGGCCGGGTGCTGCTCGCCGGCGACGCGGCGCACCGGCACCTGCCGGCCGGGGGCGTCGGGCTCAACGTCGGCGTGCAGGACGCGATGAACCTGGGCTGGCGCCTGGCGGCGGTCGCCCGGGGTGACGCGGACCCGGCGTTGCTGGACGCCTATCACGGCGAACGTCACCCGGTCGGGGAGCAGCTCGTCGAGCACACCCTGGGCCAGTCGGCGCTGATCACCGCCACCACCCCGGACGGGCTGGCCCTGCGCGCGGTGCTGAGCCGATTGATCGCCGAGGTGCCCGAGCTGTCGCTGGCCCTGGCGCGAAAGCTGTCAGCACTGGACGTCGCCTACGCGGCCGGCGACCACCCGCTGGTCGGCAAGCGAGTGCCCGTCCCGCCGTTGCGTCACGCCCGGCCTGTCCTCCTCGTGGCCTCGACCGCGCCGATCCCGGCGGCTACGGCGGCCGCGGCGAAGCGGGGATTCGACGTCGTCACGGCGCCGCTTTCGTGGACCACCGCGGCGGCGGTGCTGATCCGCCCGGACGGGCACGTCTGGTGGGCCGCGGATGAAGCGGACGACGGGCGGATCGCAGCGGCACTGGACGACGTCGGCGTCCGGTTTCCCGGCGAGGCGTGAGGTGCGTCCGGTCGCGGCGGCCGAAGTGAGGATGCCTCCCGCGTAGTCCGCGCCGCGGGGTCGAGCTCAAGTGCTGTTTCACCGGAATTCAGCGTCTGCCGCGATCCTGTGCCCGAGACCATGCCGGGTATAGGGCTGCATGCCGGTGATCATCGGGATGGATCCGCATGAACGGTCGGCCACGATCGAGGTGATCGACGAACGCGGTGACATGCTCACCGTCGGGAAGTTCGGCACGGACCAGGTCGGCTGTGCGGAAATGCTGCTGGCTGGGCGTTGGTTCGCCGAGCGGGTATGGGCGGTGGAAGGTCGTACCGGCGAAGTTGCCGGCGCAGGCACGTGCGCTCGTGGCGACGATCAAACCACGCGACATCGTGGGCAAGACCCGACGCCGCCTGGCGGTCGAGCTGATCACCGAGCTGGAGACCATCGACAAGAAGACCAAGGCCGCCGGCAAGGATCTCCGCGAGCTGGTGACTGCCCGCGGCTGCACGCTGCTCGACTTGCACGGCACCGGGGCCGTCTGGCGCGGCTGCTTGCCGACGTCGGCGACGTCCACCGGTTCGGCAACCGTGATCGATTCGCCTCCTGGAACGGCACCGCCTGTCCCGTGCCGGCAACCGGAGGATCAACCGGACGCTGCACATGCACTCACCGCTGCACCTTGACCCAAAGCGGCGCCATGAGAGCGCGTTCGGGGTCGACGCGATAACCGGTGGACCGGCACGTGCGACCCGCCTAGCCTTCCGTGGAACCGTGTGGCCTTCCGTCCGAAGAGGTGCATTTCATGAATGTCCGGGTAGCCCGGCCGTCGACGGCCGACCCAGCGCCGAGCACTGTGGACTACCCTTTGGACGTAAGGAATCCCCGAAGTGGATCTACCCCGTAGCTTCACCATCCGCGAGAGCGGCCACCGCATCCACAACCCGTTCACCAGCCGGAAACTGGCCGGCCTGGGCGAGGCGCTGAACCCGCCACCCGGCACTCGGGTGCTCGACCTGGCCTGTGGCTCGGGCGAGCTGCTGTGCACCTGGGCCCGCGATCACGGCATCACCGGGGCCGGCGTCGACATCAGCACCGTGTTCCTGGCCGCGGCCCGGGCTCGAGCGATCGAGCTGGAGGTCGCCGGGCAGGTCACTTTCACCCATGGTGACGCGTCGAACCACGTTGCCGGCGACCCGGTCGATATCGGGTCGTGCGTCGGTGCGAGCTGGATCGGAGGTGGCGTTGCCGGCACCGTGGACCTGCTCCGACGCAGCCTGCGCCCCGGCGGCATGATGCTGATCGGCGAGCCGTACTGGCGTAGGGAACCCCCGGACCAGGCCACCGTAGAAGGCTGTCACGCCACCAGTGAAGACGACTTCCGCGTCCTCCCGGAACTGCTGGAACAGTTGGGGGAGCTGGGTTGTGACGTCGTGGAGATGGTCTTGGCCGACCAGGACAGCTGGGACCGCTACGTCGCGGCTCAATGGCTCAACACCCGCCGCTGGCTGGACGCACATCCCGACGACGAGCTGGCCGGGCAGATGCGCGCGGAACTGACCGCCGCTCCGGTACGCCACGCCCGGTACCAACGCGAATACCTCGGCTGGGGCGTCTTCGCTTTGATGAACCGCTGACACCAGCGGCCGAGTTGTACGCGCCCCGCAGCGCGAGAAGAAGGGTGGCCATGGCAGAGGTCCGGCTCGATCCGATGACCAGCGAGGAATACGCGGCATATCACCGCGACGCGGTACTGGCCTATGCCGAGGCCCATGTTTCGGCGAAGAGCTGGCCGGCCGAGGGGGCGCGACAGCGCGCCATCGACGAGTACGCCGAGCTCTTGCCCGAGGGCGTGGCCACACCCGGCCACCACCTCTACACCGCGCGCAATGGCGGCCAGGAGATCGGCATGATCTGGTTCGCCGAACGCACCCACGGCGCCGACCGGGTCGCCTACCTCTACGACATCAAGGTCGAGACGGACCTGCGTGGCCAGGGGCATGGTGAAGCGCTCATGCGGGCGATGGAGCACGAGGTCCGCTCCGTCGGTCTGAAAGCCGTGCGGCTCCAGGTGTTCGGCAACAACTCGGTCGCCCGGTCGCTTTATCGGAAGCTCGGCTACATCGAGACCAACGTCGTCATGGCCAAGGTCCTCGACCGGCAAACCAAAACGCAGGTCGGATGACCTGACGTTTACGGAAGCAGCCCGGCGCAAGCAGATCGTCGAGGCCGCGATCGACACCATCGCCGAGGTCTAGGCCGCGGGCGGGGACGTGGTGCGTCCCCACGCCGGCCAGGCCGCCTCCGATGCGGACACGCTGCGGGCGTATGTCGAGGGCAGCATCGCCTTCTACGACACAGCATCGAACAGTTGCCGGCCCGACTTCGCCCCACGCACCGTGGCCATCATCCTGCGGGACCTGCTGGCCGGGGCGTTGCTGCGGTTGCTGGGCACACCCGACCTCGATGTCGACGGCTACACCCGCGAACTCGCCGTGCTCTGCCTGCGTTCCGTCGAACTGCCCTCGTGAAGGAGCTCTCTTTGCCCGGCATCCACGGCCACGTCGACCCCGGCTACGAAGCCGTCGCCGAAGCGTTCGAAGCCAACTTCGCCGACGGCGCCGACGTGGGTGCGGCCGTCACGGTCTACCGGCACGGACACCCGGTGGTCGACCTGTGGGGCGGGATCGCCGACCCGGCGACCGGCCGGCCGTGGGAGCGAGACACCTTGCAGGTCGTCTACTCCACGACCAAAGCCGCGACAGCCGCGTGCGCCCTGCTGCTCGTCCAACGGGGCCAACTCGACCTGGACGCCCCAGTGGCGACGTACTGGCCGGAGTTCGCCGCCGCAGGCAAGCAGGACATCCCGGTCCGCTGGCTGCTGACCCACCAGGCCGGCCTCGCGGCGCTCGACCGGCCGGTCGGCCGTGCCGAGGCCCTCGCCTGGAAACCGATGATCGACGCGCTGGCCGCGCAACGCAACCTCGAGCCGGCAGGTGACCGGTAGCCGGCGGGACGTGCCAGGCCGGCTTGCCATTGACGCCGATCCCGCGATCACCACAGTCGTCCCTCCGCCGGGTCGTCACGAGGAGCTGTCCCTCGTGAGAGCTACCGCGGGTGTCCGCTGCAGCGGGATGGCACGGGTCAGCGAGCTGCCTAGCCTTTTCCGAGCAAGGGAAAGTCTCGGTCGCGGCAGAGAGTCGGAGTCATGGAGCAGACCAATAATCTGGACGACAACCGGTCACCGGTCGAGCTGTCCACGGGGCGGAACCGTTTGCGCAGGTTCAGGTTTCCGGTCCTGTTCGTGTCGCTGTTCGCGGTGATGCTGGCGGTGGTCGGGATCGACAACCTCGTCGCGCCCGTTCCGCTGCTCGCTTTTCCGGTCGGGATCGGGTTGGCCGTGGCGGGACTGGTTTGCTACCGCCGGTTGTCCAGGTTCGTCGAAGTGCGGGACGGTGTACCGGATCTGGTGGCGGAGAACCGGTGGCCGGGATTGTGGAAGGGCGCAGGGCTCGGGTTCGGGTTGTTCTGCGCGATGCTGCTGGTAATCCTGGTGTTCGGTGGGGTCGGCGGTCTGTCGTGGGGTTCGTTCGCCGGATTCCTGGGGCTGGCCGGAATGATGTCCAGCGTCGCGGTCATGGAGGAGGTGCTGTTCCGCGGGGTGCTGTTCCGTATCCTGGAGGAGCGGGCGGGCACCGTGATCTCCCTGGCGGTGTCCTCATTGCTGTTCGGGGCGACGCACTTGGTCAACGTCAACGCGACGTGGTGGGGGGCGCTGGCGATCGGGCTCACCGGTGGCACCATGCTGGCCGCGGCCTACACCGCGACCCGGTCGCTGTGGTTTCCGATCGGTTTGCACTTCGCCTGGAACTTCACCCACGCGGGTGTCTTCGGCATCGCGGTGTCCGGCTCGAACGACGTGCCCGACGGGCTGCTGCACACGATGTTGTCCGGCCCGTCAGCGCTCACCGGTGGCACTTTCGGCCCGGAGGCCAGCCTGGTCGCCCTGCTGGTCTGCCTCGTGCCCACCGTCCTGCTGCTGCGCCGGGCTGCCCGCACTGGTCAGATCCGCCCCCGACCGCGCACGTGACAGGTCGCAGTACGTGCACCGCCAGGCAGTGCGCCCACACCGAACTTGCCCTCCCGGGCAGTGCCGGACTTCCAGCGTCATCCCGCCGGCGTACCGCCCGCCGGCTCCCGGAGCGTCATCAGCGGACGCTCCGGGGCGAGGGCCTGTACGGGCTCCGAACCGTGAAACCCGTACAGGCCTGGCAGCGCCTCGGTGGTTACTGGTTTCGGCCTGCCGTGACGCCGCCGTCGACGTCCCAGATCGCGCCGGTGACCCAGCCGGCCTGGTCGGAGAGGAGGAAGGTGGCCACGGCGGAGACGTCCTCGGTGGTGCCGATCCGGCCGATCGGGTGGAAGTCGTTGAATCCCGCCAGAACGGTGTCGACCTCGGCCGGTGGGATGAAGCCCTCGTAGATGGGGGTGGCCACCACGGCCGGGGAGATGGCGTTGACCCGGATCTTGTGGGCGGCCAGCTCCAGGGCGAGGTGCTGGGTCAGGGCGTGCAGGCCGGCCTTGGCCATCGAGTACGCCGATGACGGGGTCGCGGCGATGGCCTGCTTCGCCCACATGCTGCCGATGTTGACGATGGCGCCGCCGCGGCCGCTGTTCACCATGTTCTGCGCCACGGTCTGGGTGATCAGGAAGGTGGCCTTGTTCAGGTCCAGGTAGGCGTCGTAGTCGGCGGGGGTGTGTTCGAGGAACGGCAGCGGCTTGAACACGCCTGCCGCGTTGACCAGCAACGTCGTGTCAGCGTGCTGGCCGGCCAGTTCCTCGCGTACCCGCGTGACCTCGGCGGGATCGCGCAGGTCGGCGGTGATGCCCCACGCCTGTCCGCGGGTGGCCAGGTCGGCCACGGTCTTCTCGACCCGCTCGGGGCGGGAACCGATGACGACCGCGCTGCCGCCGCGGCTGACGACGTCCTCGGCGATCTGACGGCCCATGCCGCTGCTGCCGCCGACTACGACGAGCTTGCGACCGGTGAAGTCCTGTCCCATGGTGGTTCTCCTCATCTGACTACCTACTAGTTGGAAGGTTGAGCGGTCATGCAAAAAGGCGTCGCGGTGGTGCGTTTTCAGAGCAGGGCGTCGACCAAGGTCGCCGCCACCGAGCGGACGACATCCCGATCCTGTCCGGCGGCGCCGTCCGGCTGCCCGTGAGCGCGGGCCAGGAGCAGTGCTCCTTCCAGGGAGGCCAGGTAAGCCTCGGCCGCCGCGCCGGTCCGGGCGGCGGGCAGGCCCGCCTCGGCCAGCACACCGGCCACCCATTGCCGCTGATCGGCGAAGAACGCGTCCGTCGCCTGCCGTACCGGAACGGGCAGGCTCTCCGCGTCCACGGCGAAGACGCCGCAGAGGCAGATGCGGCCGCCTTGGGCAAAGGTCTCGGCGTACAACCCGGCGTAACCGACCAGGCGCTGCCGCGCGCCCGCCGCGTCGTCGTCGACTTCCTTTCGCGCCACGGCGAACCGTTCCCGATAGCGCGCGATCAGCGCCTCGGCCAGTGCGGCTTTGGTGGGGAAGTGGTGGTGGATGCTCGGCTTCGTGATGGACAGCTCGGCACTGATGTCGGCGTAGGAGAAGCCGTTGTACCCCCGAACCTGCACCAGCGTCTGAGCGCTGTCCAGGATCCGATCCGCTGTCGTGGTCACGCGACAATTTCTACCTTCTAGTTGGTAGGGAGTCAAGGGGAGTGACCGGCGTCACCGTGCACCGCGAGCTGTGGGCTGAACGTGATCCGCGAGTGCCGCAGCAGAGGCGGATCGATGCTGCTGGGCATCCCACCGTTGCCGAGCTCGAGCAGACGATTTGCGCCGCCGGTCGTCGTCGGTCGGGTTGCCGGCGGTCGAGCGGAAGGCCGCCGGCGACGTCATCGGCTGCTGCGGGCTGATCGACCGCGGGCGGGGATTCGAGGGAGAAACGGAGCTGGCGTTCGAGCTGCTGCGCCGGACGTTGGGGGCGTGGCTACGCGACCGAGGCCGCGCTGGCTGTTGTGGACTGGGCCAGGTTGGCCGGGTACGGACGTTTGTGGGCCACGGTGTGGGAGTGGAACACTGCCTCCCGCCGCGTGCTGGAGAAGCTCGGATTCACCGAAGCCGGGCTCGCTCCGCGGTTGATCCGCCGACGGAATCTCGGTCGAGGTGTGGCCGGCTCGGTCCGCCGGTGGTCGCGCCCTCGGTCCCGACGCGGTGCCGCCGCGCCTTCCAGGTCGGTCCCTGCGGGCCTCGCCGATACCGGAAGACGGCGACCGCGACGGACGGTACTTGATCATCGCCGGCCGATGGGGCGAGACGGAACTAGCGAGGCCGGCACGCAACTTCGTCCGTTCGACGGTGCACTTCCGGGTGGTCCGCGCATTAGGCTCCGCCTCCATGATCGAGGACGACGCACCAGCCGATCCGGTCGCCTCACGCCGCCCGGCCTACCTGAAGGACCTGGACGGCGGCGTGGATCGGTTCTTCGAGCCTCGCCGCACCAGCTGTCCGTGGTGTGACTCCGACGCACTTCGTGCCCGGGTGCGCACGACCGACTTGTTGCAGCACAAGCCGGGCCGGTTCGTGCTCGACGAATGCCGGGACTGCGGGCACGTCTTCCAGAACCCCCGGCTGAACCCGTCCGGGCTCGAGTTCTACTACCGGGACTGCTACGACGGGCTCGGCGAAAAGAACATGACCGGGATGTTCGAAGGCAACCGGGCGGGTTATCGGTCCCGGGCCGAGCTGGTCCGGGACGTCGGCGCATCGGGTGAGTGGCTCGACGTCGGCATGGGACACGGGCATTTCTGCAAGGAAGCCGCCGCGGTGCTGCCCGGTGTCAAGTTCGACGGTCTCGATCTCGGCGACGGGGTGGAGCTGGCGCGTCGGCAGGGCTGGATCCGTACCGGCTATCGGGGTTTGTTCGTGGACCTGGCCGAGGATCTCGCCGGGCACTACGACGTGGTCAGCATGTACCACTACCTCGAACACACCGCGGAACCCAAGCGAGAGCTGGCGGCCGCGATGGCGGTGTTGCGGCCTGGCGGGCTGCTGGCGATCGAGCTGCCCGATCCGGAATGTCGCTGGGCGAAGATGCTCGGCCGGTGGTGGATGCCCTGGCTGCAACCCCAGCATCTGAACCTGATGCCGATCGGCAACCTCCGTGCGGAGCTGGCGGGCCGCGGATTCACGGTGGTCGCCGAGCAACGTGCCGAGCCGCATTCCGCGATCGACGTGCTGGCCGCCTCGCTCATGGCGGTCAACGCCCTGACCATCGCCGGAGAGGATCTTCCGTGGCGGGACGCCCCACCGACGCGGTGGCGGCGGATCCTGCGCAAGGCCACGTTCATCGTGTGCGTGCCGTTGTTCGTCCTGGCCTCGGTGGTGGACCGGATCAGCGCACCGTTCGGCCGGCGGCGGGGGTGGTCCAACGCGTATCGGGTGGTGGCCCGCCGGGATGCGGCATAGCCCGCCCCTTTCTCGCCACGATCTGCCGGATCCGGCCGAGCAGGATCGGGCCGTGTCGTGGAGTCGAAGCCCGCAGCCAAGCGGTGTCAGGTGCACGGCTCGCCGGGATGCGCGCTCTTTGCCGCATGACAGGACATCAGCCGACCGAGTCGATTGCAGCCGTGATCCTGCCGAGGTCGGCGACGATCGCCGGCGCGTCCCCGGTGCTGACCGCAGTTCAGCGGAACCTAGGTTCACCATGAGATCGGGTGCAGGCTTCATGGCACCGTCCTCCTGCGGTGCCCTAGCGTCGTGCCATGACGATTCCAGCCGGACTGAGACGCACGGTCCTCCGGGCGCGGCGGGACACCGGCTTTCTTGCCGCTGGTGTGCTGCCGCACCTGGCGCTGGTGCCCGTGTGGGCCTGGGCGGCGACGACTACCGCCAGGACGGGGGACTGGCTCCTTGCGGTTTCCGTGTCGGCCGCCCTGGTCCTGCTCTGCACCCCGGTGCTGACGGCCGTTCAGCGGGCTCGCTACCGGGTGCTCATCGGTGTGGACCTCCCCCGGCTCACCCCCACCGCGCCGGAACAATGGACGTGGGCCTCGACCGCCCGGTGGCTCGCGGCGGCGCGGCCTTGGCGCAAGATCGGCTACCACCTCCTGCCGGGCCCGCTGCTCGCGCTGCTGGAGCTGCTGGTGCTCGCGGTGGCAGCGGCGTGCCTGGCGGGCGTCACCGCCTACGCCTGGTCATGGGCGCTGCCGGCCGGAATCCGCCAGGACTGGTTCGGCTACCTGACCCAGCTGCCGGCTTACACCGCGGCTGGGCTCCTCTTCCTGTGCGCCCTGCCCTGGACCGCGCGGGCAGTAGCCCAGGCCGAGGCGCGGCTGGCGTTGGGCCTGCTCGGGCCCAGCCGGGCGCAGCGGCTGCAGGAGCGGGTCGATCAGCTGGCCGTGAGCCGGACCGACTTGATCGAGGCCGTCGACGCGGAGCGCCGCCGGATCGAGCGCGACCTGCACGATGGCACCCAGCAGCGGTTGGTGTCCCTCGCGGTCAACCTGGGTCTGGCCATTGCCACCCGCCCGGACCTGTCGAGTGATGCCCGCGAGGTGATCGCGAGAGCGCACCTGGAGGCGAAGGAGGCGATCGCCGAACTCGATGACCTGGTGCGGGGGCTGCACCCGGCCGTGCTCGAAGACCGAGGTCTGGACGCGGCGTTGTCCGGGCTGGCTGCCCGCACGCCCGTGCCGGTGCGGCTGCGGGTCGATCTGGAGGAGCGGGTGGCGCCCAACGTGGAGTCAGTCGCGTACTTCGTGATCTCTGAGGCGCTGACCAATGCGACGAAGCACGCCAACGCGATGCGTGCGGAGGTGCTAGTCCGTCAGGTCGGCGAGGTGCTGCGGGTGCGTGTTACCGACGACGGGCTGGGCGGTGCCGACGCCGCCGCCGGCACGGGGCTGACCGGGCTGGCCAAGCGGGTCGGCTCCCTCGACGGGGCCTTCCACGTCAGCAGCCCCGTTGGCGGGCCCACCACCATCACCGCGGAGCTGCCGTGCGCGCGGTGATCGCCGAGGATTCGGTGTTGTTGCGGGTCGGCCTGATCAAGGTGCTGGAGATGGGCGGGTTCCAGGTTGCCGCGGAAGCCGGCGACGCGGAGGGGCTGTTGGCGGCGGTGGCGGAGCACCGGCCCGAACTCGCCTTGATCGACGTCCGGATGCCGCCCGGCTTCACCGACGAGGGGGTGCGGGCGGCGATGGAGATCCGTCGGCGCTGGCCGGGGACGCCGGTGGTGCTGCTTTCGCAGTACGTGGAGGAGCGGTACGCGGCTGACCTGCTGTCCGCGAACACCAGCGGTGTGGGCTACCTGCTCAAGCAGCGGGTTGCCGATGTCGCCGACTTCGTGGCGGCGGTCCGGCGTGTGGCGGACGGGGGCACGGCCCTGGACCCGCAGGTCGTCGCCCAGTTGCTGCTGCGGCGCGACAGCGACCCGTTCGCGCGGCTGACCCGCCGCGAACGGGAGGTGCTCGGCCTGATGGCCGAGGGGCGCTCCAATGCCGGCATCGCGCAGGCGTTGGTGGTCAGCGAGAGCGCCGTGGCGAAGCACATCAACAACATCTTCGCCAAGCTTGACCTGCCCGTGGTCGACGCGGACCACCGCCGCGTCCTGGCCGTGCTGCGGTTCCTCGGAGCGTCCCGGGCCTGACCTTCCCATCCGTGATCATCCACCAGCAGCCACTCCAGACGTGGTGGCCCATCACCGCCGGTGTGCTGGCAGCCGTCGTCGGACTGGCGTGCCGGTGGCTTCTCGACCGTCCGAGCGGCGGCTGAGTCCTGCCGAGCCGTCGCCAGCCTCACCGCGTCCTCAGGTAGACGTCGGTCTTCGGCGACAACTCGTCGTAGGGCAGGAACCCGGGCGTTGGCGGGCAGCGACTCCACCTGGCGCCGCTCCTGCATGTGCGTTGCAGGCGGCCTGCAGGCTGGACCGCTTAGAAAGGCGGACACCGATGCCGGTCGTAAAGGCGGCCGAATCCTCACTGATGGAGACACCATGTCGAACAACGACGATCTCGTGGACCGTCTGGTGCACGACGCGGTGCGCGGCAACCCATCCAGTTGGCAGGAAATCGTGCGGCGCTACACCCCGCTGGTGCGGTCGGTATGCCGCCGCTACCGCTTGGCCGCCGCGGATACCGACGACGTGGCCGGCGTGGTCTGGCTGCGACTGGTGACCCACCTGGCCGACCTGCGCACGCCCGCCGCACTGCCCGGCTGGCTGTCCGTCACCACCCAGCGGGAATGCCTCGCCCTGCTGCGCCACCACACTCGTCAGACCTGCCACGACGAAGGGGACATCGCCGACACCCAACCACAGCCTGACGCACGGCTTCTGCAACTGGAGCGGCGAACCGCACTGCAGGACGCCATCGCGACGCTGCCGGACCGGGATCGGCAGCTGCTGTCGATGCTCTTCTGCGACCCGCCCACCCCTTACACCCGGATCAGCACGACGCTTCGCATCCCCGTCGGCGCCATCGGACCAACCCGGCAACGCTGCCTGGGCCGCCTGCGCCGCAACCCCGCCATCACCGCGCTTCTCACTACAGCCGCTGCATAGGTCTTCCGGAAACGTGACCTGACAGCGATCAACGTCGGCCTCGCGCCTGAAACACGCAGCCTGGTGCCGGCCAGTCCGAGGCGCGTGGACGGGAAACGGTGGATGTGCTCAGCCGGTGACTGTTCGCGCTGAGGTGAGCAGGGTGATCATGTCGAGCCAGCTCAGGTCGGCCCCTTCGGCGGCAGCGGCGTCGCGGTCGTCGGGGCTGAGTGCGGTGTCGACCATGTGGTCGCTGTCGGGAGAGCTGAAGCGCCGCAACAGGTCGGGTCGAAAGCCCAGCCGGATGGCGTGGTGGTGTACGGCGGCGCGCAGCTGTCCCGCGTCGTGCGGGCGGCCCGCGAGGACCAGGGCATGGACACCGGTATAGAGCACGGCGAGAGTGAAGACGCTGTCCTCTTGATGGAGAAACCGTGCCAGGGCGCGGCACAGCGCGTCGATGCCGCGGGCCGCAAGGCTGCTCGGGTCGGCATGCGCGGTTGCCCGGTCGAGGTAGGACAGGGCGAGTGCGAGCTCCGACCAGCCGGCTGACCAGAGCTGTCCGGTTTGCTGGGCCTGCTCGATGGTGTCGATGAGTCCGGCTTCGCCGGCGGCGACGTGTCCAAGCTGGATGAGCGCGGCGTGGCGGGTCCTGAGCCCGGCGATTCGGATCCAGTCCAGCCCCAGCTGGGTGCCGATGGTGACAGCCTCGTCGGCGGCGTCGTGTGAGGCCTGGACTTGGCCGGTGGTCTGCCAGAACATAGCGCGGTAGTACTGCAGGCTCGCGTACAGCGCACGGTGTTCGTCGTCGGTCGGCTCGCCGATCGCGACACGGGCCTCCTCGAACATCCGCCGCACCTCGGCCTCGTCGGCGAAGAGGGCCGCGCTGATCACGCGGGCCAGGTAGGCGCGGGCGCGGTTGGCGTGTGCTGCGTGGGGTGCGGCGCGCAGGGCGGTGTCGATGAGCCGGCGGCCCTCGGCCGAGTGGCCGCCCCGCAGCCAGAACCAGTCGAGCAGGCCGACGGTGCGCAGGGCGTGTTCCGGCTGGTGGGCCAAGTCGTGCGCGATGCCCGCGCGCAGGTTCGGTAGCTCCCGGTCGAGAATCTGCAAGGCCCGACCGCCGTGTCGTTGTCCGCGGACGTCCGCCGTGCACTGGGCGGCCAGGTCGCGCACCCAGATCGCGTGCGCCTTCAGGGTGTCGCCCGGATCGGGGTCGATGGCCTGGCAGTAGGCCCGAATGGTCTCCAGCAGCCGGTAGCGGGTGGGTGCCACGGTGGTGTCCGCGCTGACCACCGACCGGGTGACCAACGACGACAACGACTCCAACGCCGACGTGCCGGCCGAGCCCACCGGGCGAACCGCTTCGGCCGCCTCCAGCGGGAATCCGCCCTCGAACGGCCAGAGCCGAAGCAGCAGGCCCCGGTCGTCGTCGGAGAGCAACTCGGCGCTCCAGGCGATCGCCGCCTGCAGCGTGGCGTGCGGGGCCAGCGAGCCGCGGGCGACCGGTCCGAGCAGGGCGAACCGGTCGTGCAGGTGCTCGGCGATTTCCCCGAGCCCGAGCAGCCGCGCGCGGGCGGCGGCCAGTTCGATGGCCAAGGGCAGGCCGTCCAACGCCGCGCATACCTGTCGAGCCTGTGCCCGTTCCTCATCCGACGGTGTCCAGCCGGGACGCACCGCCCTGATCCGGTCCAGCAGCAGCGTCATCGCCGAGCCATCCGCGCCGTCGCCGGATCGCAGCGGTAGTGGGTTCACCGTGACGGTGGCCTCGCCGTCGATACCCAGCGGTTCCCGGCTCGTGGCCAAGACCCGCAGCATGGGGCAGGTGGCGAGCAGCTCGATGGTGAGCTCGGCGGTGGCGTCGACGAGGTGTTCGCAGTTGTCCAGCACGAGCAGCCCGGCCCGACCGGCGAGCGCATCGCGCAGGGCATGCCGAGGCTCACCGGCCACCTGCGCCAGGCCGACGGCGGTGGCGATCGCGTGGACGATCACCTCGGGTTGGCCGACGTCGGCCAACCGGACCAGCCACGGACCGTCGGCGTCGGGCAGGCTGGTGGCGTACTCGACGACCAGCCGGGTCTTACCCACCCCGGCCGGGCCCACAAGGGTGACCAGCCGCTGCTCGGCCAGCAGCCGGGCCACGGTGGTCAGCTCACGGTCGCGGCCGAAGAAGGAGGACAGCGGCCGCCCGAAGCACCGCGCCGCGGCCATGCCGCCGGCCGGTGCGGGCGGGGCTGTCGAGGGCGTTTCAGGCAGCAGCAGCCGAAGGTCCTGGGCCAGCACGAGCCGCTCCAGCCGCTGCAGCTCCGGCCCGGGGTCGACGCCGAGCTCGTCGGCGAGCAGCGCACGCACGCGACGCAGCGCGGCGAGCGCGTCGCCCTGCCGGCCACAGCGGTACAGCCCGAGGATGAGCAGCGCCCACCGTCGCTCGCGGTACGGCGCGGCCTGCACCGCCGCGTCCGACTCGGCCACCGCACCCGGTGCGTCCCCCGTCGACAGTCGCGCGGCCAGCCGCTCCTCGATCGCCACCTCGCGCAACTCGACCAGCCGGCTGCGGGCGGCCAGCACATCGGGACCAGCCAGCAGATCCGCATACGGCTCACCATGCCACCAGGTCAACGCCTCGGTGAACGCGTGCAGCGCCGGTGCGGCGTTGTCCTCGGCGAGCAACTGCCGCCCCCGCTCGACCTGCCGCACGAAACGATCCGCGTCGACGGCCCCCGGCGGCACTCGCAACCGATATCCCGATCCGGTGCGCTCCAGCAGATCCCGCCCACCGCTGCCCAACGCCCCGCGGAGCCGGGAAACATACACCTGCAGCGCAGCCGCCGCCCGAGACGGCGGGGCTGGACCCCACACGGCTTCAGCCAGCCGCCCGTCGGAAACCGGTTCCCCTTCGGCCATCACCAGAGCGGTGAACAGCCGCCGAGGGAGCGGCCCACCAAGATCCACGCCGGCGCCGCCGACTTCCACCTCCGTCGGCCCCAACACCCGACAGAGCAGCACTTACCGAGCATACAACCCCCGGTCAACCTGACTGCAGGCCGGCTGCAAGACGAACAGGACAGATTGAGCGCAGGACCGCGGCACCGTCGGAGCTCGGATCGAAAGCGGAGTCGGAACAGGTGTGTAGCGTCGGCAGCTATGAGTTGGCTGCCCGGCGATTTCGTCCACCCCGTCTCCACGCCCGTGCTCGACACCGGGCTTCACCTGCGACCGATCCGGGAGGCGGACACCGCTCTCGATTACCCCGCTGTGATGGGCTCCCGGGAGCGATTGTGGGGAATCTTCGGTCCGGCCTGGTCTTGGCCCCAGGAGACGATGACGTTCGAGGAGGACCGCCTCGACCTGTTGCGGCACGAGAAGGAGATAGCCGCGCATCAGTCGTTCAACTACGCGCTGCTGGACGAAGAGGAGACCGCGATCCTCGGCTGCGTATACATCGACCCGCCCGAGCGCACCGGTTCCGATGGCGAGGTGGCGTGGTGGGTGGTGGACGACCTCGTCGGCAGCGAAGTGGAGCATGCGCTCGACGCGCTGGTGCCGCAGTGGATCGCAGCCGACTGGCCCTTCCGCCGGCCCCGCTTTCTGGGTCACGACATCACCTGGCAGGACTGGCTCGCGCTGCCGCCCATCTGACGGCCGCCCGCCGGACAGTTGCGGCGGCGTGAGAACCCCATACCGCGCAAGGAAAAGACGAATCCGCAGAACGGATTCCCTTACGGCATCGGCCGGACTGCGCTACCGTCTGGCGGACCGCAGCCCCGGGGGGAACCATGCGCCGATCGATCGTATCCGCTGCTTGCGCCGTGCTTCTGCTCGCCGGAACCGGTACCGCCGGCGCGGGAACCGATCCACGTCAGGCCGCGCTGGACGCGGCCGTGCAGGCCGGGAACGTGGGGATCATCGCGGTCGCGGCCGATCCGGCCGGCCGCTGGCGGGGGCGGGCCGGATCCGGTGACATCACCACCGGGGCGAAGCCGGACATCGGCGGTCGGTTCCGCATCGGCAGCGTGTCCAAGACGTTCACGGCGACCCTCGTGCTGAAGCTCGCCGCGAAGGGCCGACTGGGGCTGGACGAGCCGATCTCGGAGTACCTGCCCGGCCTGCTGCCCTACCCGGAGCCGATCACCGTCCGCCAGCTGCTGCAGCACACCAGCGGCCTGCCCCGGGACCTGGCCCCGCAGTACACCTGGACGACCCTGCCGGAGCTGGACACCGAACGCTTCGTGCACTTCGACGAGGTCGAGGCGATCCACGACAGCACCGTGCAGCCGCTGCTGTTCCCGCCGGGCACGGGCTGGTCGTACTCCAACACCGGCTACAACGTGCTGGCCCTGCTGGTCGAAAAGCTCACCGGCCGTCGGTTCGAGCAGGTGCTCGCCGACTGGATCACCGGTCCGCTGCACCTGGCCGACACCTTCCTGCCGAGGGACTTCCCGCTGGTGCCGGGCGCGGCCATGCACGGCTACGAGCAGCTCTACCCGGCCCCGCACGGGCTCACCGACGTCACCGCCTACAACCTCAGCCGCTACTTCGGCGCCGGGGACATCATTTCGAGCGCGACCGACCTGAACCGCTTCTTCCACGCGCTGCTCGGCGGCGAGCTGCTGCTGGCCGGCCTGCTTGCGCAGATGAAGACCACGGTCCCGTGGCCGGACACGGACGGGCGGATCGGCTACGGGCTGGGGCTGATGCGGATCTCCCTGGTGGGGCCCTGCGGTCCCGGCGCTCCCGATGTCTGGGGGCACGCCGGGGACGTGCCCGGGTACAACACGTGGAGCATGAGCGACGAGACCGGCACCCGCCGGATCACGGTCGGGTCCAGCCCGGACGTGACAGCTTCGCAGGACGCGGCCTCGGGGCGGCTCCTGGCGATGGTGACGGAGTTCTGCACGCCGAACGTCCCCGGCGCCCGGGCGAGCGCCGCCGGCATCCAGGCGGCGATCCGCTGACGGCGCACGGCCTTCGCGACGCGGCACGCCGAGCGCTGGGCTACCGCCACCGGGCCCAAGACGCCGGGCAGCCACCACGGCGGCCGGTTTCGACGAGTTCGTCGAGGCGGGCGGCGATGCGGCCTCGCACCGTATCCGGGACCTGCCAGCTATCCGGCGGCCGCGCAGCCGGGTTTCGTGAGTCCCCAGCACGGCTACGCCCAGCCTGGTCACCCGCAGCCCGGCCGCGCCGCGCCGACGTCCGCTCATCGGCTACTTGTTGAATGGCGGTACGACCGATGCCGGGCCAGGCTCGGTCGAGGTGTTCGACGGGTGGCTCTCTCATCGGCTGCCCACCACGCTGTCGGGTGTGGCTCA